>CAZNSV010000419.1:0-3405 GCA_964575775.1 uncultured Desulfovibrionaceae bacterium | reverse complement strand
ACCCCAGCCACCGCCGCCTCCACCGTTGTCCTGGCTCCCGGACTGCCGGAAGTCCCCACCGCTCCGGACCACACCGCCCCAAGCTTCGGCGTCACCCGCGCCCGCAGCCCGCTCCTGCGGCTGCAGACCCTGCGCACCCTGGCCAAGGGGCGCATCCCCGGCCAGGTGGTGCTGCAGTACACCGACCGCTGCAACGCCTCGTGCGTCCAGTGCGGCATGCGCGCCAGCAACCCCATGTCCCGCGCCACCATGGACCCGGACGCCGTGCGCCGGAGCATCGACGCCATGGCCGCCCAGGGGGTGCAGGCCCTGTCGTTCACCGGGGGCGAGCCCCTGCTCTGCCTGGACGAGATCGCCCCCCTGATGCGCTACGCGGGCGCCGCAGGCATCCCCTTCATCCGCACGGGCACCAACGGCTACGTCTTTCGGGGGGCCGAGCGCCCGGACTTCACCGCGCGCATGGAGCGCCTGGCCGCCACCCTGGCGGAAACGCCCCTCAATACCTTCTGGATCAGCCTCGATTCGGCCGTGCCCGAGCTGCATGAGCGGAACCGGGGCTTCGCGGGCATCGTGGCGGGCATCCGGAAGGCCCTGCCCATCTTCCACAGCCACGGGCTCTACCCCTCCGCCAACCTGGGCCTGAACCGGCACACCGGCGGGGCAGGGGGCGAGGCCCTGCCCGTCATCGGCCCGGACTGCGACCCCGGCGCCTTCCGCGCCGCCGTGCGCCGCGCCCTGGACCGCTTCTACACCTGCACGGCGGAGCTGGGCTTCACCATCGTCAACGCCTGCTACCCCATGAGCCTGGACGCAAGCGAGGCCGAGTCCGACGCGGTCTACGCCGCCACCTCCCAGGACCATTTCATCCGCTTCAGCCCCACGGAGCGGCTGGAGCTCTTCCGCGCCCTCCACGAGACCGTGCCCAAACACCGCGCGCGCCTGCGCATCTTCACCCCCCGCAGCGCCCTCCTGGGGCTCATGCGCCAATACCAGGGGCAGGGGGGCTACACGCCCTGTCGCGGGGGCATCGACTTTTTTTTCATCGATGCCAAGGACATGAACACCTACCCCTGCGGCTATCGCGGCGCGGAAAGCCTGGGCAAGTTCTGGGACCTGGACCTGCACGGCCTGCACCAGGAGCCGCACTGCACGCGCTGCGACTGGGAGTGCTTCCGCGACCCCTCGGAGTTCATGGCGCCCTTCACGGAGCTGCTGCGCCGCCCCGCGCCGTTGCTGCAACGGCTGTGGCGGGATGCCGAGCTGCGCCGCGCCTGGTGGGAGGACCTGCGCTACTACCGCGCCTGCAACTACTTCAATGCCCGCACCGCGCCGGACTACGGGCGCCTGGCAGCCTTCGCCTGCTGAAGGGGGGCCCAGGGCCTGCCCTGCCGGACGAGGCAATCAGGGGGCGGCAGACCCCCCGCGATGGGGGCTGCGCTGCCGCGTAGGGCATCCACTTTTCGGGGGCGCACCCTTGCCGCAGGGGCGCATTTCCTGTATGGCAGACGTGGCGGCCTTTCGGCCCCAACGTGGCCCCCGAGCCAGGCCCTGAACCAGGTTTTTGAACAAGAGGCCCGAACTGGGGTCCGGAACTTGGGGTCCGGAACTGTGACCCCGTACTGAAGCGCCCCTTTCCGGAGCGGGCCGGGTCTCGGGGCTGCCGCAGGCTCCCGACGGATTTTTTTCCCCTGACGTCAGCAACGGCCCTGCACGGCAGAGTGCGGGGCGCAACACAAACCAACGGAGAAGACCCATGAGCAGCAAGACTGACCTCTACGAAAGCAAGGACGTGAAACTGCGCTATGATGCGGCGGTGCTGCTGCACCGTATCGCCGATGGCCTGGCCGACGGCACGCTGCACATCAAGGACGAGGCAGGCTCGGTCTGCATTGCGGTGAGCGACGAACTGAAGGTGGAACTGAAGGTGGAGGAGAAGGTCAAGAGCGAAGGGGTGAAACGCTGCGTGGAGATCGAACTGAGCTGGACGGAACCGGCTGGCAAGTAGGCAGCACGCTTCCACCTCCCCCTGCCGCCCCTCGTGCTGCCTGGCCGGTACTCCCGGGGGGCGAGGCAGAGACGGCACATATAGGCCGAACCAGAGATGGTTCGGCTTTTTGCTTTCAGGTGAACGAAGCTCCATGCTAAAAAAAAGGCTTCCATAGTTCGGCGGTGGGCGATAAGATTCTTTGTTAGTTGTATAATAAATAATAGCAGGGGGGGTACATGGCCAGGCCCAAGCCTGCCCTGCTGCGCCTTCAACGCATACCGCAAACCCGTGGAGCCACCAATGGCAGGACAAGAACTCGTCGAACTGGCTAATAAACGTTTTGATGCTTTAAATGATGCCGAAATAAAATTGTTGCAGTCCGTAGAGGAGGGGGTGGAATGCAACTTCTTTATTCCAACAAAACAGGTTAGCGATGATTTTGCCGCATGGCAACAAACCTTGCATGAATTCTTCACCAAGAACGAGTTGCCCATTGTGCGGGGTGAATTGCTGGCCTGGCTGATGAGTGACAAAAAAGTACGGAAAGTGGTGACACACCGAGGAATCACCATCAAAGGGGCCAGGATCCAGGGTGCATTGGATATTTCCCATGTCTCGTTCCCTTATCCGCTGGTGCTCCAAGCCTGTCACTTTCCAGAAGGAATCCAGATGCAGCAGGCTGCATTGGGATATCTGAACTTGGATCAATCCTGGGTACAGCAGGGCATCGCGGGGGATCGTCTGCAGGTTGCTGGGAATGTGCAGTTGCGCGACGGATTCAAAGCTGAAGGAGCAGTGCGCCTTCTCGGAGCCGCGATCGCGGGACAGCTCGTATGCAACGACGGAACGTTCAGCAATCCTGGAGGGTATGCCCTGAGTGGCGACCAGATGAAGGTCAATGGAGGTGTATTCCTAGGACCTGGCTTCTCCGCCACGGGTGCAGTGCGCCTGCTCGGCGCCGAGATCACGGGACAGCTCGCATGCAACGGCGGGACGTTCAGCAATCCGGTAGGGGATGCCCTGAATGGCGAAGGGCTGAAGATTGTTGGCGATGTGTTCCTTGGGTTTGGTTTCTCCGCCATTGGCGCTGTGCGCCTGCTCGGCGCCGATATCAAGGGACAGCTCGCATGCAATGGCGGAAGGTTTAGCAATGAGGGTGGGGATGCCCTGAGTTGCGACCATATGAAGGTCGGTGGGGGAGTATTCCTTGGGCATGGCTTCGCCGCCATGGGCGAAGTACGACTGCTTGGCGCCGAGATCACGGGTCTGCTAGATTGTGACGGCGGAACGTTCAGCAATGAAGGTGGGGATGCCCTGAGTTGCGACCGTTTGAAGGTCAACGGCTCTATGTTCCTTGGGTCTGGCTTCTCCGCCACAGGCGAGGTGCGCCTGCTCGGTGCTGAGATCAACGGGACCCT
>CAZNSV010000418.1:0-3410 GCA_964575775.1 uncultured Desulfovibrionaceae bacterium | reverse complement strand
ATGATCTACGACACGTCCCTGCAGTTGCTGCAGCAGGACATGCTCACCAATTCGCTCTTCGCGGGCTCCCGGGTGGGGGCCTCCCTGCGCGACCTGGTGTTGCAGCGCCAGCCGGTCCAGCCCCTGACCAACCCCTACGACGAAGCCATCACCGGCACCCTGCGCGCCGATGCCGCGGCCGTGCGCCAGAACGCGCGCAACGTGGGCGAGGCCGCCGCCCTGACCGGCGTGGCCACCACGGCCGTGACCCAGATCAGCGACGCCCTCACCGAGATGCAGTCCATCATCACCAAGCTCAACGACGGCGACCTCACCTATTCCACCCAGATCCGCGACCAGTACAACGCCCTGCGCGACAAGGTCACCAGCATCGTCACAAACACCGACTACAATGGCATCTTCATGCTGGACAGCAGCAAGTGGGGCACCGAACAGATCGACAGCAGCGGCAAGGTTTACATCCAGGCCTTCACCAACGGCGGCTTCGATCTGGGCTTCCACTCCATGGACAACATGGCCTGGAGCGACCTGGACGGCAGCGCCCTGAGCACCGCCAATGGGCGCAGCGCCCAGGCCACCAAGCTCACCGACCTGCAGGGCACCACCTCCGCCATTCAGGACATGTACAGCGGCCGCCAAAGCGGTCTGGAGTCGCAGCAGACCCAGCTGGAAACCCAGGCCGACTTCCTGGACCAGGCCGTGAAGGCCAGGCGCCAGAGCACCGCCCCCACCACCAGCCTGGAGCAGTCCCTGCTCAACCTCTTCCTCGGCGATTCCGGCACCATCCTCGACGAGAGCTCCTGAGCCTCCCCTTTGCGGGGTGGGCGCCACAGGGGTGACTTGCCTTGACCGCGCCCCAAGGGTAAGAATCCGCCTTCGAGGACGCCGCGCATGCGGCGCTAGTCCCATGGACCGGAGCCAGGAGGAAGACCCCGGCATGTCGTTGTCGATCATGATTCGCGATCTGCTCACCACGGTTGTTTCGGGCGTCCCTGCCCTGCACGCCAAGCTGGACGGCTGGGGCGGGTGGCCCTTTTCCGGCTACGGCTACGAAGGCGGTTTCTGGCCCGTGGTGGCCCGCATGGCCTTTGTGCTCTGCATCTTCGGCGGCATAGTCCTGACCCTGCGTCTGCTCTTCGGCCCCAAGGGGCCTCTGCGCGGCAAGGGCTGGGAGACCATCCAGGAGGCCAAGGCCCGCCGCGAGAAGGAGCTGCAGGACGCCGAGAACCGACCAAAGTCCTGAAGGCGCAGACGCCCCCTTGGAGGCCTGGCATGCAGCTCGAACAAGCCCTGGAGAGTTTTCATCGCTTTGCGGATGGATTTCAGCCCGACGCCCCCGGCCCGACCCCGCTGGATGTGAAGCGCGAGCATACCCTGCTGGTGCTGGAGAACGCCCGGCTGATCCTGGCTGGGCTGCCCGTTCCACCGCGCCTGGCGCACCTGGGGCTGCTGGCCGCCCTGTTCCACGACATCGGCCGTTTTCCCCAGTACCAACAGTACGGTACCTTCCGGGATCCCGACTCGGTGAACCACGGGCTCATGGGCTCGCGCACCCTGGCGCCGCAACCCCGGGGTGCCGGTCTGCTGGACAGCCTGCCCTTCAGGGAGCGCAGCCTGGTCCGGGGCGTGGTGGCCCTGCACAACCGGCGCTTCCTGCCGCGCAAGCTGCCGCCCGTGCTGCGTTTTCTCACCCGGGTGGTGCGCGACGCCGACAAGCTCGACGTCATGCGCGTCATGGTGGAGCACTTCGACACCAAGAACGAGAACCCGGTGCTGACCCTGCGCGTGAAGACCGACCCCGAGATCTTTTCCCGCGCGGTCTACGACGACGTCATGACCGGGGGGCGCGGCGACTACCGCAAACTGCGCTGGAGCAACGACTTCAAGCTCATGCTCATCGGCTGGGTGCACGACTTCAACTTCGCGAGCAGTCGCCGTCTGCTGCTGGAGCGGGGGCTCTTCGATCGCATGCTGGAGCAATTGCCCACCAGCTACCCCTTCGAACAGCTCAAGCGCCAGGTGCTGCGTCTGCTGGCGGAGGACCTGCAGCGCAAGGACCAGGAAGCGCCCCTACCGGAGGAGGCCGCGGCGGAATTCAGGGACTGAGGGGCGGCCTCAGCCCCGCATGAAGAGGAGCTTGCCCATGCCCCGCTCCACCCATTCGCCGGGCGTGGTCAGGAACATGGGCTTGATGGGTTCCTGCCCCGGGAACAGGGCCAGAGGCAGGGAGGGGCCGTTGGCGCGGGTCATGACCCGCCCCAGATACTGGGCGCGCAGGTTCTCGGCCGTGAGGGAATGGTCGAACTGCATTCCGTCCAGCATCAGGCTCCAGGCCATAGTGACAAAGGTATCGTCGGCCACGGCGCACCCTCCCAATTCCGACCCAGTCTAACGCTCCCTGACGGTTGCGGTCAAGACAACAACACACCAACTACGGAGAATTCATGGTTTCCTCTCGTGCCGAGGCCATCAAGCCGTTCTACGTGATGGAGATTCTGGAAAAGGCCCACGCCATGGAGCGGGCGGGCATCAGCGTGATCCACATGGAGGTCGGGGAGCCGGACTTCGACACCCCGGAGCCTGTGAAAGAGGCCATGTGCAAGGCCCTGCAGGACGGCCACACCCACTACACCCACAGCCTGGGGCTGGTGGAGCTGCGCGAGGCCATCTGCCGCCACCACGTGCGCCGCTACGGCGTCACGCTGCACCCGGACCAGATCACCGTGACCAGCGGCAGCTCCCCGGCCATGCTCATGCTCTTCATGGCCCTGCTGGAGCCCGGGGATGAGGTGATCGTCTCGGACCCGCACTATGCCTGCTACCCCACCTTCATCCGGCTGGCAGGGGGCGAGCCCGTGTTCGTGCCCGTGGCCGAGGCCGAGGGCTTCCAGTACCGCAGCCAGGCCATTGCCCAGGCCCGCACGCCCCGCACCAGGGCCGTGTTCATCAACTCCCCGGCCAACCCCACCGGCACCCTGCTGCCGCCCGAGCGCATGCGGCGCATCGCGGCCCTGGGGCTGCCCGTGGTCTCGGACGAAATCTATCACGGTCAGGTCTACGAGGGGCGCGAGCACAGCATCCACGAGTTCACGGACAACGCCTTCGTGCTCAACGGCTTTTCCAAGTGCTACGCCATGACCGGCCTGCGGCTGGGCTACCTCATCGCCCCCCCAACCTGGATGCCCGCGCTGCGCAAGCTCGCCCAGAACCTGTTCATCTCGCCCAACTCCGTGGTGCAGTGGGGCGGCGTGGCGGCCCTGGAACAGTGCGACGAGCACCTGCAGCACATGCGGCTGATCTACGACGAACGCCGCCGCTTCCTGTTGCGCCGCCTCCAGGAGATCGGGTTCGGCATCCAGGTGCCGCCCACGGGCGCCTTCTACTGCCTGGCCAACGCCCGCTTCCTGACC
>CAZNSV010000417.1:0-3437 GCA_964575775.1 uncultured Desulfovibrionaceae bacterium | reverse complement strand
GCGGTTGACGTTGGAGGGCCGGGTGCAACGGTTGAAGCTCACGGGTTTGGCCGTGTTCTTCAGGGCATTGCCCAGAGTGGTGGCGGAGGCCGTGCCGTCCACGGACCGGAGCAGCGCAAAGGCCCCAGCCACGTGCGGCGCGGCCATGGACGTGCCGCTCCAGGTCTCGTAGCTGGTGTCCGACTCGCCCACGGCGGACTTGATGGCCGATCCGGGCGCGAAGAGCGGGGTCAGGCTGTCGTAGAAGTTGCTGAAGGAGGAGATAACATCGCTCTTGTCCGAGGAGCCGATGGCATAGGCGCTGGAGATGCAGGCCGGACCGCCGATCCCGTCGCAATAGGAGCTGTTGCCCGAGGAGATGGTGGTGGGGATGCCCGCGGCCCGCAGGTTGTCGATGGCGGACTTGAGGGAATCGTCGTCGCAGAAGGTGTTGTACTTGCCCCCACCGAGACTCATGTTCGCCGAGGCGATGGAGTATGTGGAGCGTAGGGAATACACGTACTCCAGACCACGCAACTGGTCAGAATCAAAAGACAACGACCTGCCATCATCAAACCCGTCGGAAAAGACCTGCACGGCGACGATCCCGGCATCCGGGGCCACGCCCTTGAGGGAATCGGCCTTGCCAGCGGCGATGCCCGCCACGTGGGAACCATGATACTCCCCGTCGTAATGCGCCGCCGCGCCGGACCCGTACATGGCGGTCTGCCCATTGGGGCACAGTCTGGCGCTGGGGTTTTCATCGGCATTGCGGCTCGTGAAGCAGGCCTCCACAATGCTCTTGCCGCTGAACATCTCATGGGTGGGGCGGATGCCGTCATCGAGCACGGCCACATACCAGCCGCTGCCGGTGTAGCCCTGCGCCCAGAGATTGTCCGCGCCGATGAGCGGCACCGAGTCCGTCAGTAGGGGCGCGTCCCCCACCGTGGCCACCGGAGTGGGTTCGGGCCGGGGGCGGGCCTGATCCTGCCGGATGCTCAGGACCTGGGGCAAGGCAGCCAGGGCCTGCAGGCCCGCGGCGTCCACCTGGTAGACCCCGTAGGGGATGGTCCGGAAGGCGTGCAGCAATTGCACGGCGCCCCCTGCGGCCTGGG
Organism: uncultured Desulfovibrionaceae bacterium; assembly: GCA_964575775.1. GTDB lineage: Bacteria > Desulfobacterota > Desulfovibrionia > Desulfovibrionales > Desulfovibrionaceae > CAZFCK01. The sequence continues at coordinate 2,343 of CAZNSV010000417.1, read as the reverse complement.
AGGGAAGCGCGGCCGCCGCGGCAGCCACGGCCGAGGCCAGGGCCTCGTCCGCCTGGGCCTGGGCCGAGACCGTGGCCGGAGACGCCGGTGCCTCGGGCGCCACCACCCCGAAGGCCCGGGCCGCTGCCAAGTGCTCGGTATAGTCGGGGAAGTTGAGCTGCACCAGGACCCGGGCCGAACCGCTCTGGGCCAAGGCCTGCTGCAGTTCATCGGCTGTCGCGATCTTGCTCTGCGCCCAAAGGGGAGCGGCCACCCCGAGCACCAGGGCAACGCCCAATGCCCAAGCGCCCAACACTGACCGCAACAACCCGAAGTGAGCTACCTTTTTCATCTTTCCTCCTGCTTGTTACTGCCCCCGTTTTCTGCATTGCCTGAATTGATAACCGTAATCGTCCCATACCGGAATCACCTGTCGATAACAAGAACCACCCCTGGAGCATGGCCGCGAGGGAGCGGGCCAGACGCCCCAACGAAAACCGCTGCAGCCCCCCATATCGGGTTGCTGCAGCGGTCAGAGTCAGTGAGGCTGGGGATGGATCAGCAGGCTAATGGAAGACACCGGCTCCGGCAATGTCCCACTCGTAGGAGCTCACGCTGTCCAGGAAGGCGGACGAGGAGAAGGCCGTGCCGTTCATGTAGAGCACGGCGTTGGTACCGTAGTAGACGCTGCGGACAATGATGTCCGTGTTGGAGGAGGCGGAAGTGAACTTCCCGGCCCCCTTGATGTCGTAAACAGTGTTCAGGGTGGCCACATAGGCGGTGCTCTGCAGCGACACACCGTTCATCACGCCGATGACGATCTGCCCGGAAGAAGAGCTGTGGGCCAGCAGGTCGGGCTTGCCGTCCCCGTTGAAGTCGGCCACGGCCTTCAGGGCCCAGCCCGAGGGCAGGGAGGGGCCATAGGCCGTGCCCACCCACTGACCGTTGCCGTTGAGGTAGGTCACGCCGGTGGCGCCGCTGGAGCTGTTGTACCAGTAGACGTCCACGTTGCCGTCGCTGTTGAAGTCACCGCAACCGGCCACCTGCCAGGGCGCGGGGATGGTGTTGAAGGAGACGTGGCTCGAGTAGTTGTGCTTGTTCATGTAGACGATGTAGTTGGCGCCGCTGCTCTTGTTGCGGAAGAAGGCGTCGGTGTTGCCGTCGCCGTTGAAATCGCCGAAGCAGACGGGGCCGAGCCCGGGCGAGGCGCTGAACAGGCTGGACTGGCCGGACCTGGTCACCCCGGACATGAACCACATGACGTTGGCGCCGGAATAGATGTTGTTCCACCAGATGTCCGACTGGCCGGTGGCCGGGGAGGAGCCGAGCTGCGCGGCGGCCGCATCCACCTGGATCCGCCGGTTGGGATTGCTGGGCAGGGTGCAGCGGTTGAAGCTCACGGCCTTGCCGGTGTTCTTCAGGGCGTTGCCCATGGTGTCCACCGTGGCCGAGCTGCTCACGGACCGCAGCAGGGCAAAGGCGCCGGCCACGTGCGGCGCGGCCATGGAGGTGCCGTTCCAGGACTCGTAGCTCGTGTCGGAGTCACCGGTGGCTGAGTAGATGGACGAACCCGGCGCGAAGAGCGGGGTCAGGGTGTCGTAGAAGTTGCTGAAGGAGGAGATGACATCACTCTTGGTGGAAGAGCCGATGGCAAAGGAGCTGGAGATACAGGCCGGACTGCCGATACCGTCGCAGTAGCCGCTGTTGCCCGCGGCGATGACCGTGGCGATGCCCGCTGCCCGCAGGTTGTCGATGATGGACTTGAGGGAGCTGCTGTCACAGGCTGCGCTGTACTTGCCACCACCGAGACTCATGTTCACCGAGGCGATGGAATACGTGGAACGCAGGGAGTAGACATACTCCAGCCCCAGCAGCTGGTCGGAGTTGTAGCTCAGGACGCAGTTGCCCGAGCCGCAGTAGCTGGGGCCGAACCCGTCGGAGAACACGTTGACGGCGATGATCCCGGAGCCGGGGGCCACACCCTTCACGGACGAGGAGTTGCCCGCGGCAATGCCCGCCACGTGGGTACCGTGGTCGAATCCGTCATAACTGCTGGAGTAGTGTCTGGCCGCGCCGGTGCCGTACATGGCGTCCTGACCATTGGGGCAGAGGCTGGCCGTGGGGTTGGCGCTGGAATCGCGCGTGGAAAAACAGGCCTCCACAATGGTCTTGCCGCTGAACATCTCGTGGCTGGAGCGGATACCCGTATCCAGCACGGCAACATAGATGCCGCTGCCGGTATGCCCCTGATTCCACAGGTTGTCGGCGCCGATGAGGGTGGTGGAGCTGGTCAGTTGCGGCGCGTCCAGCTGGGCGGGACTGTCACCGGGCACGGGCAAGGGCAAGGGCACCGGCAGGTCCTCT
>CAZNSV010000416.1:0-3445 GCA_964575775.1 uncultured Desulfovibrionaceae bacterium | reverse complement strand
CCTGCTGGACCTCTCCGGCATCGACGAGGGGCGCTTTGCCCTGCGCGAACAGCCCTTTGCTCTGCGCGAGGCCCTGCGCTCCCTGGAGACCACCTTTGCCGGGCGGGCCCGGGATAAGGGGCTGCGTTTCGAACTGCGGGTGGACAAGGAGATCCCGGACCGCTTCCTGGGCGATGTGGGGCGCTTCAAGCAGCTGTTCATCAACCTCCTGACCAATGCCCTCAAGTTCACGGAGCAGGGCTTCGTGCGGGTTTGCCTGGCCCCGGGCGCGCCACCTCAAGTCAGTGGACAGGACCGGGGGGAAACGGGCTGCTGGTTGCACTGCAGCGTGGAGGACAGCGGCGTGGGCATCCCCGCGGACAGGCTGCCCACCATTTTCGAGAGCTTCACCCTGGGCGAGGATTACCTCACCAAGCGCTACAGCGGCACGGGCATGGGCCTGACCATCGCGCGCAGCATCGTGCAGAAAATGGGCGGCGAGCTCTGGGTCCAGAGCGAGGAGGGGCGCGGGTCCAGCTTCTTCTTCAGCCTGCGCCTGCGCCTGGACCCCGGCGCAACGGACTCCGGCCCGCTGGACGAACCGCCTGCCTGCGGCGATGCCGCCGGATTGCGTGTCCTCCTGGTGGGCGACGACCCCGCCGGTGCCCTCTTTGCGGGGCGCATGCTGAATCAGTTGGGGCACACCATGGAGGTTGCGGCGGACGGCGACAGCGCCCGGGCGCACCTGGCCCAGGGCAGTTGGGACCTCCTGCTGCTGGAGTCGGGCATGCCCGGGCTCGACGGCCTGGAACTGACCGCCGGGATTCGCCGCGGGGACGTGGGCGGTCTGAATCCCGCCCTGCCCATCATCGCCCTGCACCCCCGGGGGCACCACGCGGACCGGGAAGTCTGCCTCGCCGCGGGCATGAACGAATGCCTGGCCAAGCCCCTGGAGCAGGGGGCGCTGCTGGCGGCGCTGCAGCGGACCCTGGGCGTCGTGACGGATGCCCCGGACTTCTGCAGGACCGGTTTTTGAGATCAGGCGGGCAGGGGCGGGATTCCTCCCTTGCCGCCTGGCAGGCACGGGGCTAGAGTGCCTCATGTCCTCTTCCAAGACCTCTCGCTCCAGGACCCCGGCCGTGATGTTCCAGGGCACCAGTTCCAACGCGGGCAAGAGCGTGCTGACCGCCGGGTTCTGCCGCCTGCTGCTGCAGGACGGCTACCGCCCCGCGCCGTTCAAGTCCCAGAACATGTCCCTCAACTCCTTTGTCACGCCCGACGGCCGCGAGCTGGGGCGCGCCCAGGCCACCCAGGCCCAGGCCTGCCGCCTGGAGCCCGACGCGCGCATGAACCCCGTGCTGCTGAAGCCCAGCTCCGACGTGGGCTCCCAGGTCATCCTGCTGGGGCGCCCCGTGGGCAATATGCGGGTGCGCGAGTACGTGGACTTCAAGCCCACGGCCTTTGCCACGGCCAAGGAGGCCTACGACAGCCTGGCCGCCGAGCACGAGGTCATGGTGCTGGAGGGCGCGGGCAGCCCGGCCGAGATCAACCTCAAGGCCCACGACATCGTGAACATGGCCATGGCCGCCCATGCCGAGGCCACGGTGATGCTGGTGGGGGACATCGACCGGGGCGGGGTGTTCGCGGCCCTGGTGGGCACCATGGCCCTGCTGGAGCCCGAGGAGCGGGAGCGGGTGCAGGGCTACGTGCTCAATCGCTTCCGTGGCGACGCCTCCCTGCTGGACCCGGCCTTTGCGGCCATCAGCGCACGCACGGGCAAACCCTTTCTGGGCGTGGTGCCCCACCTCCACCACCTGGGCCTGCCCGAGGAGGACTCGGTGAGCTTCAAGGAGCGCGGCAACAGGCCCACTGCCGTGGGCACGGTGGGGGAGCCGCGGCTGGACATCGCCCTGGTGGACCTGCCCCACGTCGCGAATTTCACGGACCTGGACGCCCTGGCCGCCGAGCCCGACGTGGCCCTGCGGGTGGTGCGCGGCGCGGGGGACCTGGAGGGGCCGCCCCCGGATCTGCTCATCCTGCCCGGGAGCAAGAACACCATCCAGGACCTCCTGGCCCTGCGCGCCACGGGCCTGGAGCGCGGCCTCACGGCCCTGGCCCGGGAGGGGCGCTCCTGCCTGGTGGGCATCTGCGGGGGGCTGCAGATGCTGGGGGCCCTGATCCGCGACCCCCTGGGGCTGGAGTCGGCCACGCCCTGCACCGAGGGACTGGGGCTCCTGCCCCTGGAGACGGAGCTGCTCCCGGACAAGACCCTGGTTCGCGTGCAGGGGCGCTTCCTGGACGCGGGGCTGGAGGTCCGGGGCTACGAGATCCATCACGGCGAGACCCGCGTGCTGCCCGGGCAGGAGCGGAACTGCCGCCCCCTGGTGCTGCGCGGGGACGGCGCGGTGATCGGCTGGGCTGGGGGCGGGGCCCCGGGTCCGGCACCGACCATCTGGGGCAGCTACCTGCACGGCATTTTCGACGCCGACCCTTTCCGCCGCTGGTTCCTGGACAGCCTGCGGCAGCGCCGGGGGCTGCCCCCGGTGGGGCGCATCCTGGCGCCCTTCGACCTGGATCCGGCCCTGGACCGTCTGGCCGAGGTCCTGCGGGAGCACCTGGACTGGCGCGCCGTGTACCGGCGACTGGGCCTCGTAGGCTGAACCTGACGATGGGGCTTGCTGGGAGCGGCCACGCCGTGTACCTTGGGTCTAGAGGCAGAGCCGGGCTGATTTGGTGGCGGTCCTGCCGAGGAGCGACAAGGTCGTGAGCGAACCCAGACGCATACTGGTGGTGGACGACGAGCCGCTGAACCGCAGGATCCTGCAGGGCTACCTCAAAGGCATGGGGCACGAACCCGTGCTCGCCGAGTCCGGCGCCCGAGGCCTGGAACTGCTCGACGAGAGCATCGACCTGGTGCTGCTGGACATCATGATGCCCGGCCTGGACGGGTTCGCGGTGGCCGAGGCCATTCGCGGGGGGCACGCCTGCAGCGACGTGCCCATCATCGTGGTCACGGCCCTCTCCGGCCACGAGGACCGGCTGCGGGCCGTGCGGGCCGGGGCCAACGACTTCATCGCCAAGCCCATCGACAAGACCGAACTCGCGGTGCGGGCCGGGTCCCTGCTCAAGATGAAGGAGGCCCGGGACCAGGTGCGGCGCTATCAGCAGGAGCTGGAGGAACTGGTGCGGGTGCGTACCCAGGCCCTGGAACTGGCCCTGGAGAACCTGCGCGCCCTGCAGCAGAGCACCAGGGCCGCGCATCTGGACACCGTGCACTGTCTTTCCTATGCCGCGGAGTACAAGGACGAGGACACGGCCATGCACATCCTGCGCATGAGCCGCTACTGTGCCCTGTTGGGGCGCTGTCTGAACCTGCCGGAGAGTGAGGTGGAGCTGCTGTTGCACGCCAGCCCCATGCACGACGTGGGCAAGATCGGCATCCCGGACGCCATTCTGCTCAAGCCAG
>CAZNSV010000415.1:0-3451 GCA_964575775.1 uncultured Desulfovibrionaceae bacterium | reverse complement strand
TTCTGCTCCCGGGCGCGGCCTATGCCGAAATGAAGATCGGTGTCATCAATTTCGAGGGCATCATCACGCAGTCCGAATATGGCAAGCGGGCCAGGGAAAAGATGCAGGCCAAAGTCAGCAGCATTGACGCCGATATGCAAAAAGCCCAGCAGGACCTGGAAAAGTTCCAGCAGGAACTCAGCAAGCAGAGCATGGCCTTGTCCCAGGAAGCCCAGCAGTCCAAGATCGCCGAGTACCGCGAGAAGGTCATGGTCTTCGAGAACAAGCGCCGCGAAGCCCAGGAGCAGCTGCAGCAGGCCGAGCGTGACCTCTTCCAGCCCGTCATCGAACTGCTGGTGACCGTGGCTCAGGATTACGCCCGCAAGAACGGCTTCGACCTGATGCTCAACGCCAAGTCCAGCGTGGTCTTCGCTTCCGAGCCCCTGGACCTGACCATGGTCATCCTCGATGAATTCAACAAGGCCTCCAAGGGCAAATAAGGCCGCATGACCACGACACTCACGGCCCTGGCGCAAGCCCTCGGCCTGGAGCACAAGGGCGGCGACATCCCCATCCGGGGTGTCGCCACCCTCGAACAGGCCGGGCCCCATGATCTGAGTTTTCTTGCCAACCCCAAATACGGCAAATTGTTGGAGCAGACCCGAGCCGGTGCCGTCATCCTGCACCCCGAGTTCGCCCACCGCGTGCCCTGCGCCATTCTCAGCCCCAACCCCTATTTCGATTTTGCCCGGGCCGTGGAACTGTTCGCACCTCCCCGTGGGTTCCACACCGGTATTTCCCCCCTGGCCTCCATCCACCCCACGGCCGAACTGGGCCCGGACTGCACCGTGTACCCCTTTGCCTGCATCGGCGCCAACGCGCATCTGGGCAGCGGCTGCACCCTCTATCCCGGCAGTTTCGTCGGCGAGAACAGCGTGCTGGGTCAGGATTGCCTCCTCTACCCCAATGCCGTAGTCATGGCCGGGACCGTGCTCGGCAACCGGGTGATTCTCCATCCGGGGGCGGTCCTGGGCAGCGACGGCTTCGGCTACGCCCCCAGCCCGCACGGCTTGCGCAAGATCCCGCAGATCGGCATCGTGCGGGTGGACGACGACGCAGAGATCGGCGCCAACACCACCATCGACCGTGCCGTGCTCGACGCCACACACATCGGAGCCGGAACCAAGATCGACAACCTCGTGCAGATCGGCCACAATGTCCAGGTGGGGCGCCATTGCATCCTGGTGGGGCAGGTGGGGATTTCCGGCAGCACCAAGGTGGGCGACCGCGTGACCATGGCCGGTCAGGTGGGTGTCTCCGGGCACCTGAGCATCGGAAACGACGTGACCATCGGTCCCAAGTCCGGTGTCAGCAAGAACATCCCTGACGGCGAAGCCTGGGGCGGCATCCCAGCCACGGAACGACAGAACTTTTTCCGCACCGCCGCCACCCTGCCCAAACTCCCTGAACTCAGAAAGCGCGTCCACGCCCTGGAAAAGGAGTTGGCGGCCCTCAAACAGCAACTGGCCGCGGGCACCCTGCCTGCCGCAGCACCGGAACCGCAGACCGAGAGAGAATCATGACCCAAGCCACGCCCTGCATCGCCGACATCCAGCAGATCATGCAGCTCCTGCCCCACCGCTACCCTTTTCTGTTGGTGGACCGGGTCCTGGAGCTGGACCCCGGCGTTTCCATCCATGCCGTGAAGAACGTCTCCGTGAACGAGCCGTTCTTTCAGGGGCACTTTCCCGGCCGCCCCATCATGCCCGGCGTGCTCATCTGCGAGGCTCTGGCCCAGGCCGGCGCCCTGCTGCTCTTCATGAGCGACGCCAAGTACCACGGCAAGCTCTTCCTCTTCGCCGGCATCGACAAGGTGCGGTTCCGCGCCCCGGTGGTGCCCGGTGATCAGCTGCACCTGTACTGCTCCGACATCCGCAACAAGTTCCAGGTCTGGAAGATGAACGCCGTGGCCAAGGTGGGCGACAACGTCGTGGCCGAGGGCACCATTTCCGCGGCCCTGGTGGAGCGAGGCCAGGACTAGATGCCCCACATCCATCCCACAGCCATTGTCCACCCCGGCGCCGAGCTGGCCCAGGATGTGGTCGTCGGCCCCTATTGCGTGATCGAGGACCAGGTGCGCATCGGGGCCGGAACGCGCATCGAGGCCTCGGCCCAGATCCTGCGTTTCACCGAGCTGGGCGTCAACTGCCGCGTGCACTCCTTTGCCTTGGTGGGCGGCGAGCCCCAGGACCTCAAGTTCCGGGGCGAAGAGACCACCTGCAGCATCGGCGACAACACCGTGATCCGGGAGTACGTGACCGTGCACCGCGGCACCGCTGGGGGCGGTGGAATCACCCGCGTGGGCTCGGGCTGCCTGCTCATGGCCTACGTCCACGTGGCCCATGACTGCATCCTGGGCAACCGGGTAATCCTCTCCAACGGCGCCATGCTGGCCGGGCACGTGGTCATCGACGACCACGCCGCCGTGGGGGGCATGTCCGGTGTGCACCAGTTCGTCCACATCGGCGAATTCGCCTTCGTGGGCGCCATGAGCGGCATCGCCCAGGACATTCCGCCCTTTTTGCTGGCTTCGGGCAGCCGAGCCAAGCTGCACGGCCTCAACCTCATCGGTCTGCGGCGCCAGGAGTTCACCCAGGAAGCCTTGGCTGCCCTACGCAGCGCCTACAAGCGCATCTTCCGCTCCGACACCCCCCGCCAGGAGGCCCTGGCCGAGGTGGAAACCGAATTCGGCCACCTGCCCCAGATCCAGAAGCTCCTGCAGTTCATCCGCAACAGCGAACGAGGCGTGCTCTCGGCCAGTGTCAAAGGCGAAAACGGCGACACGGATTCCTGAAGCACGGCAGCAGCATGTCCGCCCCAGCCCTGGATTGCCTGCCCCCAGACCTGAAACCGGGCCATAGCCTGGGGCTCATTGCCGGGGGCGGTCAGTTTCCCGACCTGGTGCTGCACAACGCCCAGAGCCGAGGGCTGCGCGTGGCCGCGGTGGGCTTTGCGGGCCACACGGACCCCCTCCTGGGCACACGGGCCGCTGCCTGGCAGCTGCTCCATCTGGGGCAGTTAGGGCGCCTCATCGCATTTTTCAAGCAACAACAGGTCCGCCACGTGGTCCTGGCCGGGGGCATCCACAAGCCCAAGGCCCTGGACATCCGCCCGGATTTCCGCGCCGCGCGACTGATCTGGCGCATGCGCGGCAAAGGCGACGACGCCCTGCTGCGCAGCCTGCTGGCCGAGTTGGAAGACGAGGGCTTTGTGGTGCTGCAGGCGGCGGCCTTTCTGCCGGAGCTGTACGCCCCCCAAGGCGTGCTCAGCGCCCGCCCCCCCAGTGCCGAGGAATGGGCGGACCTGCAGCTGGCCTGGGAAGTGGCCGCCACCGTGGGCCGGCTGGACATCGGCCAGTGCGTGGTGCTCAAGCGCGGCGTGGTGGCGGCGGTGGAAGCCCTGGAGGGCACGG
>CAZNSV010000414.1:0-3463 GCA_964575775.1 uncultured Desulfovibrionaceae bacterium | reverse complement strand
GGCCAGGGTGTGCAACTGTGCCAGGTGCCCCACCAGGGGGAGAATGCGCCCCTGGACACAGGCGAGGCCTTCCACGGCATCCTGAGGGCCGAGCAGGGCCACGATGCGCCCCTGAAAGCCGGTGTCGCGCAGATACACGGCCTCGGCCACGGTGCCCACGGCGAGTTCGTCGCACCCGGCCGCGGCCAGGGCCTGGGCGGTACGCGCCAGGCCGTGCCCGTAGGCGTCAGCCTTGACCACGGCCATGCAGCGCCCCCCTGCGTGTTGCAGGCGGGAGTAGTTGCGGACAATGGCTGCGGTGTCGGTGTGCACCCGGAGAAGATTGTAGGGAATGCTCATGAGTTTGGGTCCTTGGCGAAAATAATCCGGCGTTGATTTAAGAACGCAATGATTTCAAACAGTTTTCAATCCAGACTTACTCTTGTGCGGCCTTTGGAAAATATGCTAGGTGCTGCAAGGAAGAGCGCGGGTGTCGCGGCCCGTGTTCCACCGAGTCCGGGGCGGGCCCCGGATCCGCCACAGCGGCGCCTCAGCGCGCTTACAATGCCCCCTCGGGGAAATCAAGGACCGGCATGCCTCGGTTGCGACACCTCCACCCGCTCCTCTTCAGCCTGCTCCTGGCCGCCTTGTGCCTGCTCCAGCCCCTGCCCGCCGCGGGGCAGACCCTGGAAACCCTGCTCCCGGATTTGGACCGCAACGCGGTCTGGGACATCGAGGCCGACACGGCCGTGAGCCTGGACGATGGCGCCATTCTGGAGGCCTCGGGGGATGTGGTGCTGCGTCAGGGCCCCAACTACCTCAAGGCCGACTTCGCCCGCTACCACCGCGAGACCCACTGGGTCTTTCTGCGTGGCAACGTGCGCGCCGGACTGGGGGGCGACGAGCTGGAGGCCGAGGAGGCCGAATTCGACCTGGCCAAGCAGGTGGGCTGGCTGAAGAACGGCCGCATCTTCCTGGCCGAACCCCACATCTACCTGCAGGGCGAGCACCTGGAAAAGGAATGGGGCGAGACCTATTCCTTCAAGGAGGCCAAGGTCACGGCCTGCGACGGCGACGTGCCGGCCTGGTCCCTGGATGCCGACGAGGGGCGCATCACCGTGGACGGCATGGCCAAGCTGCAACACGCGCGTTTCAACATCAAGGACACGCCGGTCCTCTACACGCCCTTTTTTGCCATGAGCACGGCCCGCCGCCACAGCGGCCTGCTCATGCCCGGCATCGGCTACTCCAACCGCCTGGGCGCCCAGATCAACGTGCCCATCTACATCGTGCTCAACGAAGAGAACGACATCACCCTCTACGAAAACCTCCTCAGCGCCCGGGGCTTCATGCAGGGCGTGGAGTATCGCCACAATTGGGACTTCATCCAGGGCAAGGGCTACTGGCGTTTCGACTACATGTACGACTCTCAGGTGGCTCGGCGCCCCTCCCAGGAACCCTCGCCCCTGGACGGCGACGGACTGGTGCGCACCAACCACGATCGCTACTGGCTGCGCTCCATGTTCAATGCCAAGATTCCGGGGCCCGAACTGGACGTGAAGCTGGACCTGGATTTCGTCTCGGACCAGAACTACCTGCGTGAATTCAAGAGCGGTCTCTCGGGCTACACCCACAGCCGCAACGTCCTGGAAGACGAGTTCGGGCGCTCCATCAACGAGATCGACCAGGACCGGGTGAGCACGCTGCTGGTGTCCCGCGGCTGGGAGCGCGGGCTGGTGGCGGGCATGCTGCAGTACACCCAACCCGTGGAGTACGGCCACGGCAACACCTCCCTGGAGTACGCGCCGCAACTGCAGAAACTGCCGGAACTCTCCGGCTACCTCTACAAGGACCGCCTGCCCGGGCTGGAACTCCTGCCCCTGGAACTGCAGGCCGAGCTGGTGGCCACCAACTACCGCCGCAACTACGGCTCCACGGGCATGCGCACGGACTTCCACCCCATGCTGAGCCTGCCCCTGGTCTCCGACTACGGCTCCCTCATCCCCAGCGTGGGCTACCGCAACACCTTCTACTCCATCGACCGCCACGAGCGCGCCGGAGGGGCACCAGAGGACGGCCGCAGCGACGTCAGCCGCAACTACATCGACTTCAACGTCAAGGCCGAGTCCGACGTCTACAAGATCTTCGACTTCGGCGCCCAGCCCCTCGAGTTGCGCCAGGACAATCTGGGCAAGGGGCGCTGGGTGGCCGTCAAGCACAGCCTGCAACCCCGGATGGAGTACAACTACATCCCGGACGTGAACCAGAGCAACAACCCCTCCTTTGACCTCGAAGACCGGGTGAGCGAACGCAGCGAGCTGAGCTACTCCCTGACCAACCTCTTCAGCCGCAAGCGCGAAGAGGTGGTCATGCGTACCGACGCGGAGAACGACCCCCAGCCCGGGCTGAACATCGACTACCTGGACATCTTCCGCCTGCGGCTGGCCCAGAGCTACGACTTCAACGAGGCTGGGCGCAACAGCCAGCGCTCCCTCTATTCCCGGCGCCCCTTCTCCGATTTCCTGGCCGACGCCACCATCCAGTTCGACACCTGGATCGGCCTGAACAACCGCACCTGGTTCTCCCCCTACGAGGGCGCGGTGACGGAACACGCCCACACCCTGATCCTCACGGTGCCCAACTGGGTCAGCACCTCCTTCGGTCTGGACTTCCTCAACCGGGTCAACGAGTACAAGCGCCAGAACCAGCCCAACATGAGCGTGCTGGACCTGGGGCTGGACCTCTCCCTCTTCGGCGGCTGGAGCGTGGGCGCCGGATACCGCGCCGACCTGGAGCACGAGAAGAACCTCAAGACCTCCCTCAGCATCAGCTACAAGCACCAGTGCTACGGCATCTCCATCCAGGGCAGCACCACCCCCCTGGAAGACCGCGTGGAGGCCTGGATCAATCTCACGGGGATCAACTTCTTTTAGGGGAACCGGCAAGACCCCGTTGTTTCGGCGTAGCGACATCATTTGGCAGCCCGCAAGGAAACAGACCTGCTGAAAGGCCCGAACATGGCCGGTTTGCCTTCACAACACCTCTCCTGACCTGCCGTCCAAATGGCAACAACCATGCGCTTTCCCACGTTCGTGTACCTGATCATGGCGGCATGGGCGACGAGCACGGTCGTTCATGGGGACGCCATGGCCGCAACACTCACCATCTACGGCCCCGGGGGGCCCTATCCAGCCATCCGCAAGTGCGCGGACCTGTTCGGCGCCAGGCACGGCATAGCCGTGGACGTGCGCTTCGGCGAACCGGCCAAGCAAGCGGAGCAGGCAGCCCAGGACGGCGACGTCTACTATAGCGGCGCGGAATACATGCTGGACGACTTCATCCGGGAGCATCCGGGGCTGCTCGACGCCTCCGCCATCATCCATCCAGCCGCCCGGCGCTTGGGCATCATCGTGCCCCAGGGCAACCCCAGGGGCATCAGCAGCCTGGCCGATCTGGCCGCTCCCGGCCTGCGCATCCTGGACGT
>CAZNSV010000413.1:0-3473 GCA_964575775.1 uncultured Desulfovibrionaceae bacterium | reverse complement strand
TCCATGATCTGCTTCACGTTCTCGGGCAGGGCGTCCCACTTGGCCTTGTTCATGATCACGGCAAAGGGGTAGACCTGGAAGTTGGTGATGGTCTCGAAGCGGGCGGCCTCGGCGAAATTGAAGTCCTTGAGCACTTCCAGGGAGGAGAGCAGCCCCTTGACCAGCCCCTTCTGCAGGGCCTCGGGGGTCTCGGACATGGGCATGGACACGGGCACGGCGCCCAGGAGGTCCAGCACCTTGGAGGCCCCGCCCGAGGCGCGCAGTTCCAGGCCCTTGAGGTCGGCCAGGCTGCGCACGGGCACGCGGCTCATGATGTTGGTGGGCGCGGTGGTGAACAGGGCCAGGACCTTGACGTCCTGGAACTCCGCGGGCTGATACTTCACGAACAGGTCCCAGAGCACCTTGCTGGGCACCACGGCGCTGCTGAAGCCCACGGGCAGTTCGAGCACGGTGGTCAGGGGGAAGACCCCGGGCTGGTAGGACATGGAGAGGTTGCCGATGTCCGCCTGCCCCTGCTTCACGCCGTCGAGCATGTTCTTGGCGCCCAGCAGCGTGCCGCCGGGAAAGGTCTGCACCGCCACCTGGCCGTTGCTGCGCTTCTCCACCTCTTCCTTCCAGCGCTCCATCTGGACGCAGGGGAAGGTGGAAGCGGGCGGAAAGTTGGCATAGGTCAGGGTGATCTCAGCCGCCTGCACACCACGCGGCAGCAGCGCGAGCACCAGGGCGAAAGACAGGCAGCACAGCAGCAACGGACGCATGAGACTTTTCATGATGATCCCCTTTGTGGGCAGACTGTTCCTGCAGGACCTTCCCGCAGCCCGCGCACCGTCGCGACGAGCCGCTCGGCGGCGTATACGTTGGCAGCGCATAGCACGGGGGCGCTTCGGCTGCAAGAACAACCCGCACCCGACGCGGTTCACAACGGCCCGCTGTCACGCCGTCCTGGCGCGTTTTCGCCTTGCAACAAGGCCCCCTCCTGAAACAGCTTCAATTGTTTCAGGACAGTGCCCAAGAGCAGCGAGCCATGTTCAATGGCCGGACGCCCTAGCGGGCCGAACGCGGAAAATCGATCACCACCTGTTCCGCGCCGCGCTGCTCCTGCTTCTCGATGCGGCCGATGATCCAGGCCGGATGAAGGAAGGCCCGGCGGAGGCGGTTGAGGATCTCGGCCTCGTGCTCCTCCTCCACGATGAGGATGTAGCCGATGCCACAGTTGAAGATGTGCAGCATCTCCGGCCAGGTGAGCCCCGCGGCGTCCTTGAGCCAGTGGAAGACGCCCGGGATGTCCCAGGAGCCGAACTGGATGCGGGCCTCCACGCCCTGGGGCAGCACGCGGGGGATGTTGTCGTAGAACCCGCCCCCGGTGATGTGGGCCATGCTCTTGACCTCGAAATCACGCAGCAGGTTGAGCACGGGCTTGGTGTAGATGGTGGTGGGTTCGAGCAGGGCATCGGCCACGGTGCGGTTGTCCCCCTCGGCCAGGCCGGGCATGGGGTCGTCGGCCTTGAGGCCTTCCTGGGCCAGAATCTTGCGCACCAGGGAGTAGCCGTTGCTGTGGAACCCGCTGGAGGCCAGGCCGATGACGGCGTCGCCCATGTGCAGGCCCGAGCCGTCCACGATCTTGTTGTTGTCCGCCAGGCCCACGCAGAACCCGGCCAGGTCGTAGTCGCCCTCGGCGTACATGCCGGGCATCTCGGCGGTCTCGCCCCCGAGCAGCGCGCAGCCCGCCCGCTTGCAGCCCTCGGCCACCCCGGCGATGATGGTCTCGGCCACGTCGGGATCCAGGCGCCCGGTGGCGAAATAGTCCAGGAAGAACAAGGGGCGCGCGCCCTGCACCAACACGTCGTTGACGCTCATGGCCACCAGGTCGATGCCGATGGTGTCGTGGCGGTTGAAGTCCACGGCCAGCTTGATCTTGGTGCCCACGCCGTCCGTGGAGGCCACCAGCACGGGCTCGTCCATGCCTTCCAGATCGGGCTTGTACAGACCGCCGAACCCTCCGATGTCGGAGAGCACGCCCTTGGTGTGGGTGGCCCCCACAATGGCCTTGAGGCGCGAAACCAGGGTGTCGGCGGCTTCCAGATTCACGCCCGCATCGGCGTAGGCCTTGCTTTTTCGTTGCGGCATGCTTCCTGCTCCTTGATCCTGAAAACCGGGAGTGGCGTCGGAGTCCCTCCGGGTGTAGAGTCCCGGCAAGGGGAGTTTGGGCTGAGGTGGCTGCCGCACCAGCAAGCGCGGCAGGCGTTGTGACGGAAAGAACGAGCCTGGGCCCCCTGGCCCGCCAAATACCCGACAGCCCTGACGTCATAAGCGTTTCAGGGGCTGAGTGCAAGAGGAGAACGGCCATGTGCGCTGTCGCGGCCCACGGACCTTTGAAAAGTATCGCCTTGTGTCTTATACTCTGCGGATGGAGCTGCCTCGCGCCCTTGTCAGCCGCGGCTCAGGACCAGAACGCCACCCGACGCGACAACGTCTTGGGCACGGTCCACGAGGGTATCGTCATGGAGCGCGACCCCGAGACCGGGAGCAACGTGATCATCGTGGGTCCGCGCCCCAAAGAGAAAGAAGAATCCCAGGCCCAGCCTCCGGTGCTGCTCATCCAGCCCGAGGTGAAGATCAAGGCCCCCTGACACGCCCCCACCGAGGCAAAGGAGACGCCATGCAACCCGCCCTGCTCTGGAGCACCGTGGATGAAGGCCCCGACGTCCGCTGCGGACTCTGCTGCCACTATTGCCGCATCGCCCCCAACAAGCGAGGGCAGTGCGGCGTGCGCGAGAACCAAGGCGGCGCCCTGTACACCCTGGTCGGCGAGCAGGTGGCGGCCTTGAACCTGGATCCGGTGGAGAAAAAGCCCCTCTACCACTTCCACCCCGGCACCCTGACCCTGTCCTTCGGCACCATGGGCTGCAATCTGGCCTGCTCCTTCTGCCAGAATTTCGCCCTGTCCCAGCCCCCCCGGGAGGGACAACCCGTGCAGGGGCGCAGCATGACCACCGACATGCTGGTACAGGCCGCCCTGGAAAACAAGGCCCACAGCATCTCCTACACCTACTCCGAGCCCACCATCTTCTACGAACTGCTGCTGCCCACGGCCAAGCTGGCCCTGGAGCACGGGCTCAAG
Source organism: uncultured Desulfovibrionaceae bacterium (assembly GCA_964575775.1). GTDB lineage: Bacteria > Desulfobacterota > Desulfovibrionia > Desulfovibrionales > Desulfovibrionaceae > CAZFCK01. The sequence continues at coordinate 352 of CAZNSV010000413.1, read as the reverse complement.
AACATCATGGTCTCCAACGGCTTCATGAGCCCGGAGTGCCTGGAATCCCTGGGCCCCTTGATTCAGGCCGCCAACATCGACCTCAAGTCCTTCCGCGAAAGCTTCTACCGCAGCATCTGCCGGGCCCGACTCGCCCCGGTGCTGCGCAACCTCGAGCGCATGCGCGAACTGGGCTGGTGGCTGGAGGTCACCACCCTGCTCATTCCCGAACACAACGACTCCTACGACGAACTGGCGGAAATGGCGCTCTTCATCCACGACAAGCTCGGCCCGGATACGCCCTGGCACCTCTCGCGCTTCCATCCCGACTATCACCTGCGCAACGTGCCCCCCACGCCGTTGGAGACCATCG
>CAZNSV010000412.1:0-3500 GCA_964575775.1 uncultured Desulfovibrionaceae bacterium | reverse complement strand
TGCAGGAGCGGGCGCTCCTGACGGGGGAGGTCAGAGAAGCCCGAGGCGCCGTCCGGGGCCAGGGCGGGTTGCCACAGCCGATGCTCAGCACCTCTCATGGGTGCGGCCTGGAAGGTCACCGGAGCGGCGGAGCCCAGGTCGCTCAGCCCGTTGCTCAGGGACAGATGCATGGCTTTGCCGGTGGACACGCCAATGGTCTTGTCCCGCCCCGCCACCCGGCCGATGTGGGCGTTGCCGGTGCCGTAGTACAGGGTGAAGCTGCCGTCACGGTTCAGTCGGGCGGCGGTGTTCACCGGACGCGCATCCGCAACGGTCGCGGCCTTCCAGGCAAAGGTGATGGAATCGTCATCCGTTGCCACGTGGATGTCGCAGCCCCCGCAGGCCGTGGTCAGATCATCCCACAGGGGGGCGATGGCCACCGCCGCGGCCAGGCCGTTCACGGAGTTTTCGCCGCTCACGCTCGGAGCCGCAAAGTACAGGATGCCGTTGGAGGACACGTGCACGGAGGTGTACCGCTGCCCTCTCAGGGTAAAGGGGAACGGCAGGGGGTGGTTCCAGTAGGCGTCGTCGGCCTGCCAGCCCTTGGCCGTGCCCAGGGGCGGATACTCCGGAGCGCCCTGGCTCTGGACATAGCCCGCGTATTCCGGGGCCGGGGCGTTCTCGTCCAGGCCGAGCAGGCTCAGCTTGCGCCCGAGATCCCAGGGCTCGCTGCGATAGGACGGGTGCTCGCCCTCATTGTCCCCCCACCCGTCCAGCGCTTCGGACTGGTGACTGTCCCTGGCCAGGGCATAGAGGTAAGCCTCCTCCATGGAGGTGGCGGGGTCGCCGTTGGTGTCCCCCCGGGCCGGTTCCGCCAGGGCCTTGGTCACGTAATAGGAAAACTCGTCGTAATTGTAATCCGGCCCCATGGCGTAGGACAGCTCCCACCAGCGGGAGGCGGACATGACCACGCGGTCGCTCCCGGCGAGCTTTTCCACCAGCCCCCCGGAGAAGCACTGTTCGAAGATGCCCGCCACGGCCTTGGCCGTGACCTTGTTCAGCTCGGTGGCCAGTTCGTCGCCGGTGATGTCTTCGCCCCACAAGACCAGCACCACGTCGGGGTCATCATAAGGGGCCACGTTGCCCGGTGCTGCGCTCCCGTGGTCGGTGGTGAAAATGTAGAGGATGTCACCCGCGCCGAGGGTGGCGGCCAGCTGGTCGAAGACCACGGTGATGTTGGCCTTGGTGGCGCTAAAGCCGATGTCGTCGATGCCGTCCCCGTCGAAGTCCAGGGGGGAGCTTTGGCCCGCGGAGTTGTCGATGGCCGGGTCCGTGCCGTCGGCAAAGAGCACGTGGATGTTGGCCTGGAGGAACCCGTGCTGCTTGAGGGTCTTGAAAAAATAGGCACAGTCGTTCCAGTAGCGGGGGTAATTGGAAGCCTGGTTACCACCGCCGGAAATGATCACGGCGTGGCGGTTGGCGGCCGGGGTCCAGGCCGCGCTCGGCGCCGCCAAGTCCGCGCTGCGGCTCGGCGCTGCGGCAGCGAGCCCCACTCCGAGGCTCCCCTGCTCCGGCCAGGTGGTGAGTTCCCGGAAGCCGTTCATGACGGTGGGCGGGGTGTTGGCCCAGACCACATGCAGCCCCCCGTCCTCGGCCACCAGCACGTAGCGGCAGGCGTGGCTCCAGTTGGCGCGGGGGTTGTCGTCCACGAAGAACAGCCAGCCCGGCCCCCCGTCCACCACGATGGTCTCGTGCCAGGAGGGCACACCCACGCTGGGAGTCTCCACCTTGGCGTCATAGCGGTAGATACGCCGCCCCTGATCGCTGTGGCCCAGCAGGCCGGACAGCAGCCGGGCGTAGGCCTGGTCCGGACTCTCGATGCGCAGCCCCTGCTGGGGCGCCTGGAGGTCCTGCAAGGCAATGGCGGCCAATCCCTGCGGGAGCGCCTTGGCGCTCTGCAACTCCACGCTTCCGTCCTGGCACACGAAGGCCACGCGGTACTGGGCGCCCTCCCCCAGTGCCACTCTCACCGCGAAGAGCCAGCCCTGGCCGGTGCCCAGGCTCATGACCTTCTGCCCCGCCTGGACCTGGACCGGGGCCTGCAGCTTGTCCGGGTGGCCGAAGAGCTCGAGCACCGTGGTCTGGGGTCCCGCCAGCTGGGCCAGCACACGGTCCCTGGCCTGAGCGAAGCTCGTGATGTCCGCGCCCCAGGTCTTGACGGTCGAGGCGAGAAGCAATGGAACCAGCAGGATCAGGCATCTGACGACTTGCAGCTTCATGCGACACTCCCTTTGTATGGCGAAACAGTACCAGCCAACAGATTGCCACAACCTGAGGCTGCATAAACCAGCCAGCGCCACTCGTAGCTGCAAAACCCTAGGTTAGCCGCATCAGGGATGCAAGGTGCAATTCCAAGAGGGGCGGAGGTCCCGTAGGCGGGCAGAATCGCACGCCGTGAAGGAGCAGTGCCCCCAAGGGTGGTCAAGGGCTGGCTGCAGCCACAGCGTCCCGCGCGAGCAGGATTTCCCCCGCCTCGGTATAGAACAGCCAGAAACACACCCCTTGGCAAATCAACGCTCAATACCGCACTACTTGTTGCAATTGTTACAACAATGCTTTGCACTACCACAAAAAAACGGCTACATAGGCTATGAACTCCGGCAGTGCCTCGCGCACTGTTGTTGTGAGGGAGGGGCGCAAGGGGGGACAACAGCAGCCATAGGAGGCCCATCATGCTCAGAAAAATGGGAATTGGCGTCAAGCTTTCCCTGGCGACGGGTGTAGTCACGGCTATAATTTTCGGGGCCGTACTCTGGCAGTCCGCGGCCAAGCTCAACAGCTTGGCCCTGCAGCGGGTGTACGACACCGTAGGCATGGAGGGGCGCCTCGGCGCGGAGAAAATCCAGGCCCAGCTCGAAGAGACCATGGGTCTTGCCCGGACCCTGGGGCAGGTCTTCCAGAGTTTCCAGCAAGGCGGCAACATGGACCGCACCACGGCGGTGGAGGCCCTGCGCGGCATCCTCCAGGAACGCCCCGGCATCCTGGGGGTCTGGGTGGCCTTCGAGCCCGACGCCTTCGACGGCCGCGATCGCGACTTCGTCAATGCACCGGGGCACGACGCCACGGGCCGCTTCATCCCCTACCTGAGCCGCGCGGACGGGAAGATTCTCCATGACCCACTGGAGGATTACGACAAGCCCGGCCCCGGCGACTACTACCAGAAGCCCCTCAAATCCGGCCGAGAAACCATCATCGACCCCTACGTCTACAAGGTGGGGGGCAAGGACGTGCTGCTCATCAGCCTCTGCGTGCCCATCAAGGTGCAGAACCGCGTCATCGGCGTGGCGGGGGTGGACATGAGCGCGGATCAGCTCCAGACCATCGTGGGGGCGATCAAGCCCCTGGGCCAGGGCTACGCCTTCCTCTTTTCCAACGACACCACCTACGTGGCCCATCCAAAGGCCGAGCAGATCGGCAAGAAGATCCTGGAAGTGCGCGCCGATGCCCAGGACAGGGACCGC
>CAZNSV010000411.1:0-3503 GCA_964575775.1 uncultured Desulfovibrionaceae bacterium | reverse complement strand
TTCTTCAGCAAGTTCGGCTGCCTCGCCGCTGTCCGCTTCTTCGTCCTGCTGCTGCTCCCAGACCAGTCCCTGGGCAGGTGGTGCGGTGGGCTCGGAATCGGTCAGGCCAAAGAGGGCGCAACCGGAGAGAATACCCAACAAAATCAGAGCGCCAAGCACCACGCCGGACAAGGCTGGGAAGGACGAAAAAAGTTTAGACTTTTTCATGGCTCTGGACGATACAGCCGGCAATCCTTGGCTGTCAAGGCTTTGCTGCGCGAAAATCATGGGCTTCGGTGGATGTGTGTTCCGTGCTCGTAGCGGGAAAAGCCCTTGACTATCATTTTCAACAGGCTTAATTTTCCTTCACCCAGTAAGGAGCGGAACTCATGAAAGCCTGCAAGGCCTTGCCCCACTTTCCCGACGGCAGCCGGGTGCGTATCGAACAGCTCTGTACCTGTCCCAAGGCGCGGGGACGCCTCTGCGCCCTCGGGCTGACCCCGGGGACCATGGTGGAGGTCTGTTCCGGCGGCCCCGGCCCCTGCCTGCTCAAAGTCCGGGGTAGCAGCGTGGCCATTGGGCAGGGCATGGCCAGCAGCATCTTGGGTTCCGAGATCACCTCCAGTACTGCGACGGAACCCCCGGATTCCGAAGCGGCAAGGTCTTCCTGCTGACACCCTCGTATCACCAATCCAAACCAAACTGCGGAGAGCCGTTGCACAACCTGCCGTGCGCCGCGAACGGGTTGCGCAAGGAACGACATTCCAGTCTGCTGTAGTCTGAATTGGCGTGCGGGGCTCCTCCAGGGGGCGTTGTCCGCCCGAAACACTTATAACCAAGAGGCTGCAACGTGAGCAACGAATCAGAGCAACGCAATCTGCGGCTGCTCCAGGTGGGGCAGAAGGCGCGGATCATCTCCATCGCCGCCCAGGGCGAATTGGGGCGCCGCATCCGGGATATGGGGCTGGTGCCCGGCAGCGAGGTCCAGGTCGTGGGGCGCGCGCCCCTCAAAGACCCTGTGGCCCTGCGCATCAAGGACTTCACCCTGACCCTGCGCAACAACGAAGCCGATCACATCATGGTGGAGGTCCTGGCGTCATGAGCGGCAGCGAAGCACAACGCCCAGGCGGCAACGGGGAGGGCACCCGGCTGGTCATCGCCCTGGCGGGCAATCCCAATGCCGGCAAGACCACCATGTTCAACGCCCTGACCGGCGCCCGGCAGCATGTGGGCAATTACCCCGGCATTACCGTGGAGAAAAAGGAAGGCATTGCCTTGCTGGGGAACCGGAAGGTGCACGTGGTGGACCTGCCCGGGACCTACTCCCTCACTGCGTACTCCCAGGAAGAGTTGGTGGCCCGGACCTTTCTGGCCGAGGAACGCCCCGACGTGGTGGTGGACGTCATCAATGCCGGTGCCCTGGAGCGCAACCTCTACCTGGCCGTCCAGTTCCTGGAGATGGGTGCGCCCGTGCTCCTGGCCCTGAACATGATGGACGAGGTGACCAAGCAGGGGCTGCATATTCACGCCGACCGTCTGGAGCAGCTGTTGGGCGTGCCGGTGGTGGAGACCGTGGCCAGGAGCGGGCAGGGGGTGGACAACCTGCTGCAGCGCGCCGCCGTTCTCGCCGAACAACGCAAGGGGCGCCCCTGGACCCCGCTCAACATTTCCTATGGTCCGGATCTGGACCCGGTGCTGGCCGAGATGACGACACGCATCACCGAGCACGGGTTTCTGGCCGATAAGTACCCCCCCCGCTGGGTGGCATTGAAGTATCTGGAAGGTGACGAGGAGATCCGCGTGCTGGGGCGCAAGGCCGGCAAGCTCTCCGAGGTGCTGGAAGCCCAGGCCGCCAAGGTGGCCGAGCACTGCCGCGCCACCCTGAACACCTATCCCGAGGCCGTGATCGCGGACTACCGTTACGGCTTCATCACGGCGCTCATCAAGCAGGGCGTACTGACCCGCGAGCCGTTGCGGGAGCGGATCGACACCTCGGACCGCCTGGACCGGGTTCTCACCCACCGCTTTCTCGGGCCGCTGCTCATGGTGGCCATTCTCTTCGCGGTCTATCAGATCACCTTCACCCTGGGCGAGACGCCCATGGGTTGGATGGAGGCGCTCTTTGGCTGGCTGGGCGACACGGCCACCGCCCTGCTGCCCGACGGACTGCTGCGCTCCCTGGTTGTCTCGGGAATCATCGACGGCGTGGGCGGGGTCATGAGTTTCGTGCCCCTGATCCTGATCATCTTCTTCCTCATCGCCTTTCTCGAGGACTCGGGCTACATGGCCCGGGTAGCCTACATGCTGGACCGGGTGTTCCGCATTTTCGGCCTGCACGGCTCCTCGGTCATGCCCTTCGTGATCTCCGGCGGCATCGGCGGTGGCTGCGCCGTGCCAGGCGTGCTGGCCACCAGGACCCTGCGCAGCCCCAAGGAGAAGCTGGCCACCATGCTCACGGCCCCTTTCTTGACCTGCGGCGCCAAGCTGCCGGTCTTCATCCTCATGGCCGCGGTATTCTTTCCGGAGCATCGGGCCCAGGCCCTGTTTTGCATCACCATGTTCGGCTGGGTCGTGGCCCTGCTGGTGGCCTTTGTGCTGCGCAAGACCGTGATCCGGGGCCCAGCCACGCCCTTCGTGATGGAACTCCCCCCCTATCGGTTCCCCACCTTGCGGGGCATGTGCATCCACTCCTGGGAGCGCACCTGGCAGTACATCAAGAAGGCGGGCACGGTGATTCTGGCCATTTCGGTGCTGCTTTGGGCGGCCATGACCTTTCCGGTGCTCGACAAGGAAGAGGCGACTGCGGAAGAAGTGCTGTTGTACTCCACGGCGGGGCGGATGGGCAGTTTTCTGGAGCCGGTCAGCAGTGCCGCCGGGTTCGACTGGCGCAGCAACATCGCCCTGATCGGCGGTTTTGCCGCCAAGGAGGTCATCGTCTCCACCCTGGCTACGGCCTACTCCCTGAGCGAGGACGACGCCGAGGACGAGGAGCGTCCGGCCTTGCAGCAGCGGCTGAAGAACGACCCCGAGTGGACCATGCAGCGGGGGCTGGCGCACATCATCTTCATCCTGCTCTACGCCCCCTGTTTTGCAACGGTGGTGGTCATCCGCAAGGAGACGGGGTCATGGGGCTGGGCGGGATTCAGCATGGGCTTCAACACGGTCCTGGCCTTCGGCCTGGCCGTGGTCGCCTACCAGGGCTGGGGGCTGCTGAGCCCCTGAGCTTCGAACGGTTCCTGATCGCAACACTACGAGGGGCGCTCCATCAAGGGGCGCCCCTTTCGCGTTGGCAGACCGAACCGCGCCAGGCATTCAGAGGGGCGCAGCAACCTTGCCCCACAAAGAGTTCCCGCAGGAGATGGATGTCCCTGGGGGTTCGGGCTTTCAGGGGTGTTTGCAGCACGGCGGCCACCAGCGCGCAGTGGTAGCGGTTGCGGACCTGGTCCCAGCGCAGTTCGGGGCAGCGGGGCAGATACCCGTGCAGCCGGTGCGAAACCTCGCACTGGTCCTGCAGACAGCACCAA
>CAZNSV010000410.1:0-3504 GCA_964575775.1 uncultured Desulfovibrionaceae bacterium | reverse complement strand
AGACCCTGTTCCCGGTGCTGGCCAAACGGCAGAAACAGAGCGCGGGCAGCCTGTCCGGCGGGGAGCAGATGATGCTCGCCTTGGGGCGGGCGCTCATGAGCCGCCCCAAGTTGTTGCTGCTGGACGAACCGTCCCTGGGGCTGGCGCCCCTGGTGGTGGAGCTGATCTTCGAGCTGCTGGCCGCCATCCGCAAGGAGGGGGTGACCATCCTCCTGGTGGAGCAGAACGCGGCCATGGCCCTGGAACTGGCCTCGCGGGCCTATGTGATCGAAACCGGCCGCACCACCCTCTCGGGCCCCAGCGCCGAGCTGGCCCGGGATCCCCAGGTGGTGGCGGCCTATCTCGGAGGAGGGGCATGAGCGCCTACGTCTGGCAGCAGGTGGTCAACGGGCTGATCCTGGGCAGCATGTACGCCCTGGTGGCCATCGGCTTTTCCATGATCTACGGCATCGTGCGGCTCATCAATTTCGCCCATGGCGACATCGTGATGATCGGGGCCTTCGTGACCCTGGGCCTGGTCCAGGCCGCGGGCGCGCCCATCTGGGTGGTGGCCCTGGCCACCCTGCTGGCCGGGGGGCTGGTGGGGCTGATCATCGAGCGGGCGGCTTTCCGCCCCATGCGGGGGGCGCCGCAGGTCACGGGCTTCATCGCCTCCCTGGCGGTGTCGGTGATGCTGCAGAACCTGGGCATCCTGCTGCTTACGGCCCAGCCGCGCAATTTCAGCTTCCCGGACTGGCTGCAGGCGCGCGTCACCCTCTGGGGCGCGGGGTTCCGGATCATCGACCTGTGCATCATGCTCAGCGCCCTGGGGCTCATGGTGGGGCTGCTCTTCCTGGTGCGGCACACCCGGTTCGGCACGGCCATGCGCGCCACGGCGGAAAACCTGGACGTGGCGCGGCTCATGGGCATCGACGTGAACCGCACCATCATGGGCGCCTTCATGCTGGGCAGCGCCCTGGCCTGCGTGGCCGGGCTCATGTGGGGGGGCAAGTTCGGGCAGATCGACCCGCAGCTGGGCTACATTCCCGGGCTCAAGAGCTTCGTGGCAGCGGTGATCGGTGGGGTGGGCTCCATCCCCGGCGCCATCCTCGGGGGCTATCTCCTGGGGCTGGCCGAGGTGCTCTTCGTGGGGCTGCTGCCGCCGCAGTACGCCCCCTTCCGTGACGCTTTCGTGTTCTCCACCCTCATCGTGGTGCTGCTGGCCTTGCCCAACGGCCTCTTGGGCAAGAACCTGGAGGAGCGGGCATGAGGGACTCGCGACCGCTCGCGCTGGGCGCCCTGGCGCTGCTGCTCGGCCTGGGCATTCTGGGGGCCGAGGCCACCCTGGACGACTACTACCTGTCCATTGGCTGCTTCATCGGCATCAACGTGATCCTGGCCTGCAGCCTGAACATGACCAACGGCTTCTGCGGGCTCTTCTCCCTGGGGCATCCGGGCTTCATGGCCATCGGCGGCTACGTCACGGCCATCCTGACCCTGCCCGTGATGCGCAAGAACATGTTCCTGCCGGACCTGCCCCCCTGGTTGTTGGAAACGGCCTGGCCCTTTCTCCCGGCCCTGGCCGCCGGGGGGCTCTCTGCGGCCCTGGCCGCCGTGCTGGTGGGGCTGCCGGTGCTGCGGCTGCGGGGGCACTACCTGGCCGTGGCCACCCTGGGCTTCATCATCATCGTGCAGGTGCTCATCACCAACCTGGAGACCTGGACCCGGGGGCCCCTGGGGCTCAACGGCCTGCCCGCGGCCACCAATCTCTGGTGGGTCTGGGGCTGGGTGCTGGTCACGCTGTACGTGGGGTACAAGCTGAAGTTTTCCTCCCTGGGGCGCAGCATGCTGGCCCTGCGGGAGAACGAGCTGGCGGCCAGGAGCCTGGGCATCCGGGCGGCCTGGACCCGGGTGCAGGCCCTGGCGCTGGGGGCCTTTTTCGCGGGCATCGCCGGGGGGCTCTGGGCGCACCAGATCACGGCCATCACGCCCAAGTCCTTTTCGGTGGTGCTGGCCTTCAACCTGGTGGTCATGGTGGTCATCGGCGGCACGGGCAGCATCACGGGCAGCTTCGTGGCCGCGGTGGGGCTCACGGCCCTGCGCGAGGCCTTGCGCCCCCTGGAGGAAGCGCTGGAACTGTACGGCCTGGGGGAGATCGTGCTGGCCCTGGGGTTGTTGTTGGTGCTGATCTTCCGCCCCAAGGGGTTGTTCGGGAGCCGGGAGCCGGGCCTGCTCACGCCCCGGCGTTGAAACGAGTGCAGGCGGCCGGAGGTTGTGTGTCCGGCCGCAGGTATCATGACACGAGACAGTAACCATGCAAACGGAAAAGGAGCGTACGATGAAGAGGAAGTTGCATCTGGCGTTGGTTCTGGTCCTGGGGCTGCTGGTGGCCGCTCCGGCCCTGGCTGAGGAAACCATCAAGATCGGCGGGCTGTACAACCTCACCGGGGGCATGAGCTCCATCGACGCCCCGGCCCTCAACGGCGCCAAGCTGGCGGCCAAGGTCATCAACGACAAGGGCGGCGTGCTGGGCGGCAAGAAGCTGGAGGTGGTGGGCATCGACACCAAGACCAGTCAGCAGGATTCCGCCACCGGCGCCAAGAAGGCCCTGAGCGAGGGCGTCATCGCCGGTATCGGGTACGGCGACACCACCTTTGTCATGGCGGCCGCGCCCCTGTTCATGGAGAAGAAGGTGCCCTTCGTGACCTCCGGCGCCACCCACCCCGAGCTGCCCAAGTGGCTGGGCGAGTACTTCTTCATGGTGCCCTTCGGTGACGACGACCAGTCCTACGCCATTGCCGACTACGCCGTGGACAAGCTGGGCGTGAAGAACGTGGCGGTCTGGACCGACAACTCCATGGACTTCACCAAGGCCCTGTCCAAGTTCTTCAAGGAGCGCATGGAAGCCAAGGGCGGCACCATTGTGCTGGAAGACTTTTTCATGATGGGCGACAAGGACTTCTCCGCCCAGATCGCCCGGCTGCAGAACGCCGATCCCAAGCCCGATGCCGTGTTCGTGTCCGCCATTCCCAACGAGGCCGGTCTCACCGTGAAGCAGATCCGCGAAGCCGGTCTGACCCTGCCCATCATCTCCGGCGACGGTTTCGACACCGAGCTGGTGGCCACCGTGCCCGGTCCGGCCCTGGCCAAGGACGTGTACTTCTCCACCCATACCTACCGCGAGGATGAGCGCCCCGCCGTGCTGGCCTTCATCGAGGACTACAAGAAGGAGTTCGGTCGCGAGCCCGAGAACGCCTTCGCGGCCCTGGGCTACGACGCCGTGGCCCTCATCGCCGACGCCCTGGAGCGCGCCGGTTCCGCCGACACCGCCGCCCTGCAGCAGGCCCTGGCCGCCACCCGCGAGTTCGAGGGCGTGACCGGCAAGGTGGCCTACACCCGCCCCAGCGGCGTGCCTGCCAAGGCCGTGTCCATCATCAGCGTGCACGACGGCAAGTACAAGGTCGAAGAAGTCTGGATGCCCGCGCAATAACCATCCCGGTGGGCCGCCCCTGCTTATTGTGGGGG
>CAZNSV010000409.1:2050-3507 GCA_964575775.1 uncultured Desulfovibrionaceae bacterium | reverse complement strand
TCTGGCGCGCAAGGGCTATTTCCCGGAGATCATGCTGAGCCTGGAGCGGATCGAGACTGACGAGTCCAGCTACAAGACCATCAGCAGCGTGGACCCGACCACGGGCATTGGCCGCAATATGCGCACGCGCACCGTGGAGGACAGCGGCAACGATCCGCTCATTGCAGGCCTGTCCCTGAACCTGCCCATCTGGTTCGGCAAGACCGCCGCTGCGGTGCGCGAGGCCAAGGCCAACCGTCATGCCGCCCGAATGCGTCAGGCTGGTCTGCGCAACACCCTGCTCACCGACCTCAAGGTCGCGCTCTACGACGTTCGCGACGCCGAGCGCCGCATCGATCTTTACCGCGATACCCTGGTCCCCAAGGGCCGGCAGAACTTGGGCGTGATTCTCGAGGCCTTTCAGGCCGGCCTGGGCAGCACTGTGGAACTGATTCAGGCCGAGCAGGCCCTGCTCGAGTTCGAACTGGCCTACGTGCGCGCTGTAACCGACCAGGCCACGGCCCTGGCACGCGTGGAAATGCTCGTGGCCGAGCCCTTGGCCGGGCCGCTGGCCCAAGAGCTGCTGCCCCTGAGCCAGGCCGGGGAAGGTTTTGCCGTGCAGAGGTTCAACACCCGCGAAGCCGCCCCCTGAAAGAACGCCCAGGAAACACACCATGGAGGAGTAGAATGAACAAGACGCTCAAACGCATCGTACTTGGCCTCATACTGAGCCTGGCGTTGCTACTGCTGGCTCTGCCCGCGTTTGCCAAGCCGCAGGAAACCTGCCCGGTCTTGAAGACCCCTATCAACAAAGAATTCTACACCGACTACCAAGGCAAGCGTGTGTATTTCTGCTGCCAGAGCTGCATCAATGACTTTAACCAGGACCCGGAAAAGTATCTCAATATCATGGAAGAGGCCGGAGAAGAGCTCACGGACACACCCAAGGAATGATGCGGACAGAGAATGAGGGCACGTTGTATCGCCTGGAGCAGAAAGTAGTTAGCATTCTGCTCCGGAGGCTACGTCGCCAAAACCACGCGTGCGGCGTGTTCGTTCTTGTAACTTCGAGCAACAATATGGTGAACATCTTGTGCTCTCCGTAATCACGACGCCTGGTGTGCGACAGCCCCAGTCTGAGCCCAACCAGCGCCGCAACCTGCATCCCGAAGAGTGACCCCATGCGCAAGGCCAGGCTTGTATCAATAATCGCCCTATTGGTCGTCGGCATTGTTGTGGCCGGCGCAGACTGGTTCCTATCTCTTCAGAATCACAGCGCCCCTGGCGCGTCATTTGCGCAAGCACAGGTCACGCCCCACGAGCATGCCGGCCACGAAAAGCCAGGCCCGTCGCCTGCGCAAGTACAGGTCACGCCCGACGAGCATGCCGGCCACGAAAAGCCTGGCCCGTCGCCTGCGCAAGCACAGGTCACGCCCCACGAGCATACCGGCCACGAAAAGCCTGGCCCGTCGCCTGCG
>CAZNSV010000409.1:0-1950 GCA_964575775.1 uncultured Desulfovibrionaceae bacterium | reverse complement strand
ACAGGTCACGCCCCACGAGCATACCGGCCACGAAAAGCCTGGCCCGTCGCCTGCGCAAGTACAGGTCACGCCCGACGAGCATGCCGGCCACGAAAAGCCTGGCTCGGTCTCGGGACAGGCAGAGACCACGATCTGGACCTGCTCCATGCATCCGCAAATTCAGCTGCCCCTACCAGGGAAGTGTCCGATCTGCTTCATGGATTTGGTGCCGGTACAAACGGATGCTGTTGCAGTCAAAGGTGCGCCAGCGAGCCTGCGCCGCGTCAGGCTTTCGCCGGAAGCGCGCGCCCTGGCCAACATCACGCTTGCGCCCGTGGAACGGCGCAGCGTGGTCGTAACCACCCGCCTGCTGGGCAAGGTGAATTACGACGAGAGGCGTCAGGCCTTGATCACTGCGTGGATGCCCGGCCGCATAGACAAGCTTTACGTGGACTTCACGGGCGTGGCGGTGGAGAAAGGGCAGCCCATGGCCGAAATCTACAGCCCGGCTCTGCTCACTGCGCAGGCGGAACTGCTGCAGGCACGCAAGGCCATCGCCGAGCTGAGCGACAGCTCCCTGGAGCTGGTCAAGGAAGCGGCGCAACGTACCGAACACGCTGCGCGGGAGAAGCTGCGTCTGCTGGGTATCCCCGCGGCGCAGATCGAACGTCTGGCCCGCAGCGCCAAGCCTGAGGACCACGTGACCTTGCACGCTCCGGCCGGGGGCGTGGTCGTGGAAAAAAACGTGCTCGAGGGCCAGTACGTCCAGACTGGCTCGCACCTCTACACCATCGTCGACCTCTCTGTAGTCTGGATCATGCTCGAGGCCTACGAGATCGATTTGCCCTGGATCGAAGTCGGCCGCGAGGTCGTGTTCGAGGTCGTGGCCATGCCTGGCAGCCGCTTCACGGGGCGAGTCGTCTTTATCGACCCCCGGGTCGATGAAAAGACCCGCACCGTGGGCGTGCGCCTCGAAGCGGACAATGCCGAGGGTCTGCTCAAGCCCGGCATGTTCGTGCGCGCGGTGCAGGCAGCGCGGCCCGAGCAAGGCGAAGTCCTGACCATCCCGGCCACCGCGCCCCTGATCACGGGCAAACGCGCCGTGGTTTACGTGGCCCTGCCAGACAGTGAGGGCCTGTACGAGGGCCGCGAGATCGTACTCGGCCCCCGTGCCGGCGACTTCTATGTGGTCACGAGCGGACTCGAGGCCGGGGAACTGGTCGTGACCAAGGGTAATTTCAAGCTCGACAGCGCCGCCCAGATCATGGCCAAACCGACGATGATGAGCCGGGAAGCAGGTCAGCCCGCTGTCGGACACCAACACGGTCCGGTTGAGGCCGCTCCCGACCAGGAGGAGGCGGCACGGGCGGACGCGCAACAACTGGCCGCAGCCCTGCCCGACGCACTGTTGCAGCAATTGCAGCCACTGGCGCAAGACTTCGCCGCGCTTGAAGCCGCCGTGGAGGCCGACTCGTTCGAGGCCGCGAAAATCGCTTTCCAGAATTTTTACGACACACTCAGCGCCGTGGACCAGCCCCAGCTCGATGACGACAATGCAGCCCTGTGGCGCGAACTGTCCATGCTCTTGAGAAATGACGCCCGCATCGGTGCGGACGCGCTCACGCTGCTGGAAACGCGCTGGCACTTCCAGGAGCTGGCGCAGGACTACATGCGGCTGGAGGCACACTTCCCCGCGGCCAAGGCCGGGCACGAACATGGTTTCCTCGCACCGATCCAGTTCAGGGAGCAGTTGGGGCGGGTGTTCAACAGCTACCTGGAGCTGCACAGGCATCTGGCCCTGGACGACGTGCAGGCCACCAGGCAGGCCCTGGCGCCCCTGACTGCGGCTCTGGCCGGAGTGGACATGACTCTGCTGACCGGAGAACCGCACATGGCCTGGATGCGCTTGTTGACCGCATTGCAGAGCGCACGCGAAACCATGACCCAGGCCAATGACTTGGCTGCGCTGCG
>CAZNSV010000408.1:0-3509 GCA_964575775.1 uncultured Desulfovibrionaceae bacterium | reverse complement strand
ATCGCAACCGACCACCATGACCTTGCGCCCCATCTCGGCCAAACCGGCCACCGTATTCTGGGTTGTGGTTGACTTGCCGATGCCGCCCTTGCCGTAAATGGCCACCTTTCTCATGGCTTCCTCCAGGGTTTGTGTTCACGGTTCCGCAATGAAACGTGAGCCACCTAAGGCAAGGGGCGTGCCAGTCCAGCCGCATGCCTTGTGGCCCCTGGCTATGCTCCCGAATATATTCTTTTAATTGTACAACACTCGCGCTGCAGCTTTCTGTACCGGGCCTTTACCTGCCCGCGCGCTACACTCCTCCAGTGTAGGAAGCTACATTTCTGTGGGCTTCCACTGTAGACGCGACAGCGTGCGCCCTCCCACCGGCAGCGGCCACCCTTGTGGCGTCTCGTTGCGAGCGGTTTGGCCCGCTCCTTGCGAGTACGTTGGGAAACCACAGAGGAGGGTGCCGGTGCTCATCGACACGACCTTGCGCGAAGGGGAGCAGACCTTTGGCGTCTATTTCTCATCCGAGGAAAAGCAGAATTGCCTGACCAGACTTGGCCGCCTGGGCATCGAGGAACTGGAACTGGGCGTACAGGGGCAGGAAGAACTGCCCCACCTGGTGCGGCTGGCCCAGGTCCTGGCGCCGCAGGCCACGCACAGCGTCTGGTGCCGCGCCAAGGAGGATGATCTGCGCCAGGCCGCTGCCCTGGGCTGTCGCATCAACATGGGGCTTCCGGCCTCTGAGCGGCATGCCCGGCTCAGACTAGGGCTTGCAGTGGCTGACCTGCCCCCTCTGGCCGCCAGGCTGGTGCGCGTGGCCCTGGAGGCTGGCTGCCCCTATGTTTCCTTGGGGTTGGAGGACGTTTCGCGCGCCGATCCTGAGGCTGCCTTGGCCATTGCCTTGGCCGCTCTCGAAGCAGGGGCCATGCGCGTCCGGCTGGCGGACAGCGTTGGCGTGCTTACGCCCACCGACATGCAGCAGCTGGTGCGTTTCTTTCGTCAGGCCCTGGACCAGCGCTTCCCCGGCCGCTTTCTTGCCGTGCACTGTCACAACGACTTCGGGCTGGCCACGGCCAATGCCCTCACCGCGCTGCAATGTGGCGCGGACTACGCCGACGTCAGCGTCTTGGGGGCCGGGGAGCGGGCTGGAATCGCCCGGCTCGAAGAACTCGCGACCTATCTGACCTTGCAGGCCGGAACCGCTGCGTACCAGCTCACGGAACTGCGGGGGCTCTGCGCCCTGGTGTCCCAGGCGGCGCACCTGCCCCCTTCCCGCCTGCACCCCGTTGTGGGGCGCGACGTCTTTGCCACGGAAAGCGGTCTGCACGTCCATGCCGTGGCCAAGGATCCGGCCCTGTTCGAGCCCTATGACCCGCTCCACGTGCAGGGGCAGCGCCGGGTAGGCATTGGCAAGAAAAGCGGTACCGCAGCCCTGCGGCATGTCGCGGGCGCCTTGGGACTGGGTTTGCCTCAGAGCCGCGTGGCCACCACCCTCGCCAACTGCCGACTCCAGTCCAGCCAGGCCGGACGCCCCTTGCTTGAAAGTGAGCTGCGCACCCTGTTGCAGCCCTGATAATCCCCTGATCCCAGCTCCACAGCGAGCCACCTGGCCCGGGTAAAAGCACTTTGCAGCCCGGGCCGTTCTATGGCACACAGCCATCACCAAGGGGCGGTGGGTGCGGGGCCTGGCTTCAGTCTCCACCCCGCGCGCAAGGCTGCATGGTGCACCGCACCCTTTCCTGCGTATCTTCCACGGAACATCAACCGCGTGACCCTGGCAACACGCTGGTCACTGGAGAGAGGTCTGCATGGTCAATTACATTGTACGGGGGATTCTGATTGGCGGCTCATTCGGCGTTTTCGGGGCCTTGTTCGGGCTCACGACCATGGGCCGGGGCGCAGCCCTGGGCATGATTGCCGGGTTTTTCGCGGGCTGGACCCTGGAGCGCAAGCGAGCCCGCAAGGAAGCTGCCAAGAAGGACAGTTGAACCGGGGCCAGCATGACCGCCGCTGCCATGAAAACGCCCCAGGCCCCCCCCAGCAAGGCTTGGAAAGTGCTCGGACTGCTCTGGCTGGGCGCCATCGGGCTCTATGCCTTGCTCGTGCTGCTCCCGGTGCGCTTCACTTTTTTGGATACGCCGCTCACGGATACCATCACGGTTGGCGAGCTGGCCCACTTTTCCGCCTTCTTTTTCCTGGGCTTTGTCTTTCCGCTGGCATTTGCCCCACGCATCCTGGTCTTCTCGGCGCCGGTAGCCCTCACGTTGCTCAACGTGGTTCTGGAATTCCTGCAGATGCACGTGCCCAATCGGCGTTTCTCCGAGCTTGACGTGGCGGCCGGCATCCTGGGTTGTCTGGCCGGTACGTTGCTCGGCTGGGTCCTGCGCTGGATTCTGCTCCACCGGCAGGGGCGCGGCGCATAGATTCCTTCCAGCTTATTTCGCGACGCTGCGCACTGTGGCCCCCTCGCCGCAGCAATGAAAACGCCCCCCTCCGCTCTAGGCCAAGGGGGGCGCGTGATCTTGCGCAATACTACGTTTTCGTAGGTCAGGACGCCGGTGCCGGCTGTTGGGCCGCGGCAGGTTCCAACCCACGGAACATCTTGATCTGGTCAATGATGGCGGCAAACTCCTCCACGGGCAGGGAACCGGAAAGGGGCACGCCTCCAACCACAAAGGAGGGCGTTCCGCGCAGGCCCAGCCGCTTGACCTCTTCCATGTCCGCAGCCAGCCTGGCCTTGACTTCGTCACCTTCCAGATCGGCTTGCAGGCGCTCCATATCGAGCCCCAGGGCCTCGGCCTGCGTCTTCAGCCATTCGCCCCCGCCAGTGCCCAGGGTTTCCTGCTGCGCGAACATGACGTCGTGCAACTGCCAGGCCTTGTCCACGTCCTGCAGCGCAGCGGCCTCGAAATAGGCGGCAGCGAGGGGCGCATACTCGTGCGAGGACAGGGGATAGTGCAGGAACACCAGATTCACCAGGTCGGGGTAGCGGTGCAGGACCTTTTCCACTTCCAGGGCGGCCTTGGAACAATGGGGGCACTGGAAATCCGAGAACTCCACGATGGTGATGGGTGCGTCGGCCTTACCCCGCAGGGGGCGGTTCTGCCCATAGGCAACCGCGATGGGCTGTTGCAGGTAATGCAGCACCTGCTCATCGCGAGACTTGCGCTGCCTGACCTCCTGTCCCGCCAGGACGATGTCGAAGACATCTTCGGGATATTGCTGCAGAATCTCCAAAACGAGACGAGGATTTTTCCGCAGACTCTCATCCACCATGGCCGGGTTGAATTCACCCGCTCCGGGGGCCACCGAGACGGAAAGACCATAGCCAGCAGCCAAACCCAACAACAAACAGACGAGCGGAATGAGAACGTTACGCATTGGACCTCCGAAAAATTTCCTTGCGGTGTCGAGCAGTTCGCCCTGCCCCTCTATCAAGCCTCCGGGCAGACCGCAAGCCGTATTCCTGCCGGCAATCACTCTGATATCAATGGTAATTTTTAGCGCAATCTTGTCTATAC
>CAZNSV010000407.1:0-3529 GCA_964575775.1 uncultured Desulfovibrionaceae bacterium | reverse complement strand
AAGTCAGCGGTCATTTTTGCCGGGTCGTCCTGTCCGAAATATTCGAAGTCCACAAAGGCCAACCGCCCCGTTGCGTCCAGCAGGCTGTTGTGCAGCCCAAAATCCGAGGGACTCAGGGTCAGGCAGCCCTGGTCCAGGGGCATGCAAGGATCAAGCCGAAGCTCCTGACATTGTGCCGCAAACGCTGCGGTCCGCCGCTCCCGTTCGGGCAGGAAGTCCTGCTCCAGGAACCGGACCAGGGCCGGGACAGGGCCGTCCAGCGCCTCGGGGCCCTCGCCCCTTGCACCGTGTCGCGCCGCCGTCAGCAAAGGGGGCAGGCGCCGGTCGATCTGCGCCCAGATGGCGGCAGGCAGCAGGCAAGCCGCACGGGCCGGGGTGGGGAAAGCAGCGGGGCGCGCCTGCCGCAGCCGGTGCAGACCGGCCGCAAAGGCCAGGAACTGGTCCAGCAGGGCCGGACTGGCCTCGTCAGGCGAGGGCCTGCGCCCCTCCAACCAGGTATAGGCAGCCAGGCCCAGGGCCGCGTCCCGGACCAGGGGGCGGGGCACCGGTCCCAGCCCGGCCTCGGTGAGCAGGCCCAGGGCCGCGTACTCCACGGCCAGTCGGTCGCTGGGTTCGTCGGGCCCCTGTAGATACCACTTCACGGCCACCAGGCTGCCGTCGGCCCGCTCCACCCGGAAGCTGCGGCTGTTGCGCCCCCCGCCGAGGGGGCGCACCTCGCGCGGCACTGCGCCCAGCAGGGCGGCGATGCGCTGTTCCACCGAGTCCTGGGGCATTCTCAGCCCTCCTCCACCGGACCGAAGAGCAGGCCGGAGAGCTCGCCCATGCCGCGCACCACCACCGCTCCTTCCAGGGGCGGAGCCCCGCCGGGTGCAAAGAGATAGCGCCGCACGCCCGGGGGGAACTCGGGGTCCGTGAGCACCTCGGGGAGGTCGTCCACGAAATGGGTGCAGCCCAGGGAGCGGATGCGCGCGCACTTGGCCTGCCGGGTGGCCTCGAAAAAGATGCGCTCCGGCAGCAGCGCTCCGGACGCGGGGGGCAACAGCCCCTGGGCCGTCAGGAAGTCCAGGGCCGCACGGTGCAGGTCCGGCCCGCCCGCCGCCGGGAAGCGGGTCTTGTGGCTGACCACGAAGAGCGGCACGCCCAGGGCGGCGCCCCGGGTCAGGAACTCCCGCACCCCGGGAAAGAGCTCCGCCTCCATGATCCGGCTGCCGTAGACCTGGGCCTGCAGGGCCCGCCACAGGGTCTCCCCAGTGGGGCGGGCGCGCAGGGCCTCGCGCACGGCCTGCTTGTTCGCGGCCAGGCCGGGCGGGAGCAGCCCCTGCTCCACGGCCAGACTGCGAAACAGCGTGTCGTAGGCGATGAGCGTATTGTCCAGGTCCAATCCGATACGCATGGCAGCGCACAGTACGCCAGGGCATGCGGCCTTGCAAGGGACCCCGCGCCAGAGAAGGAAACGCCGCGCCGGAATCCGGCGTTGCCAAACCCGGCGTTCCGCCGTAGCGTGCCCTGCGCCTTGCCTGGCCGGGCTCTCCGGCAGGACAGCGCGGTTCACCATCTACCCGGAGCAACGGTCGGACATGCCCGCACTCTTCAGGTCCCCACACTTTCTGCTGGTCCTTTCCATGGCCCTCTGGGGCGGCACCTGGGTGGCGGGACGCGTGCTCAGCCAGTCCCTGCAGCCCATGAGCTCCGCCTTTCTGCGCTTCGTCCTGGCCTCGGCCTTTCTGCTGCTGCTGAGCATGCGTACGGAAAGGCGCTTCCCGCGCCTGCCCGTGCAACAACTGCCCCTGCTCTTGTTCCTGGGCGGCACCGGGGTGTTCCTCTACAGCTGGTTCTTCTTCAACGGGCTCAAGACCGTCACCGCCGGGCGGGCCGCCTTCATCGTGGCCTGCATTCCGGTGTGCATCGCCCTGATCTCGGCGCTCTGGTACAAGGAGCGCTTCGCCCCCGCCAGGATCTGC
This sequence comes from uncultured Desulfovibrionaceae bacterium, assembly GCA_964575775.1. Classification (GTDB taxonomy): domain Bacteria; phylum Desulfobacterota; class Desulfovibrionia; order Desulfovibrionales; family Desulfovibrionaceae; genus CAZFCK01. The sequence continues at coordinate 1,568 of CAZNSV010000407.1, read as the reverse complement.
GGCACCCTGCTCTCCCTGTGCGGAGTGGCGGTGCTGCTCTCGGACGGAGACCCCACAATGCTGTTCCAGGGCGGCATCCAGACCGGCGACCTGTTCATCCTGGGTTGCGTGGCCAGCTGGACCGCCTATTCCCTTGGGGGCAGGCAGGCCATGCGGCACCTGCCCCCCTTGAGCTCCGTGACCTGGTCCAGCGTGCTGGGCACGGTGCTGCTCTGCCCCGCGGCCCTGGCCGGAGGCCTGGGGCAGGACCTGCTGCGGGCCGGACCGGTGCAGTGGCTGTGCATCGTCTATCTGGGGGTGCTGGCCACGGGGCTGGCCTACTTCTGGTACTACGAGGGCATCCAGGCCCTGGGCGCGGCCCGGGCCGGGGTCTACATCAACCTGGTGCCGGTGTTCGCCGCCCTGTTCGGCTTCCTGCTCCTGGGCGAAGCCGTCCATCTCTCGTTGGCAGCCGGGGGCGCCATGGTGGTCTGCGGCGTCTGGCTGACCAACCGCCCCACCCGGTCCGGAGCCCAACTGGTGGCCGCCAAAACCTCCGATTAACGCGGGAGCCCCTTGGCAGGATCATGGGTACGGTGTAGTGTGGAAAAAACAAGGAATGCGTAACGAGGCCATGCAAGAGCACGACGGCGCCCGGAAAAGGCTGCTCATGGGGAGAATGAACGACAAGGATTTCACCCGGTTCAGCCAATTCATCTACGCCGAGGTGGGCATCAAGCTCCCGCCCACAAAAAAGACCATGGTGGAGGCCCGGCTGCAGAAGCGCATGCGCTATCTGGGTCTGCCAACCCACGATGAATACATCAGCTTTCTGTTCAGCCCCGAGGGGCAGCGGGACGAGCTGATGCACCTCATCGACGTGGTGACCACCAACACCACGGAGTTCTTCCGCGAGCCACAGCACTTCGAAATCCTGAACCAGCAGGTGCTGCCCGAATGGCAGCGCAAGGTGGGGCGCAAACCCCTGCAGATCTGGAGCGCGGGCTGCTCCACGGGCATGGAGCCCTATACCCTGGCCATTGTCTGCAGCGAGTTCGCCCGAAACAACGAGCCCTTCAATTTTCACATCCTGGCCACGGACATCTCCACCCAGGTGCTGCAGGTGGCCATGCAGGGCATTTACGAGGAAGAGCGCATCCTGCCCGTGCCCAAGCACCTCAAGTCACGCTACTTCCTGCGCAGCAAGGACCGCAGCAAGCGCCAGGTGCGCTTGGCTCCGGAGATCCGCGAGCTGGTGGAGTTCCGCCGCCTGAACTTCATGGAGGACTTTTCCCTGCCCCAGCGCATGCACATCGTCTTCTGCCGCAACGTGGTCATCTACTTCGACAAGACCACACAGCAACGTCTCTTCACCAAGCTTTGCAGGACCATGGACCCGGGAGCCTTCCTGTTCATCGGTCATTCGGAAAGCCTGGCCGGCATGGACCTGCCCCTGAAACAGGTTGCGCCCACGGTTTATCGTCGCAACTGAGTCACGGACTGCGTACCCTGCCGCGAAGCCGTCATCCGTGCGCATTCTGTTGCAACGGCCGTACCTTGCGTGTACACTGGACCACAATTACGTCCAG
>CAZNSV010000406.1:0-3536 GCA_964575775.1 uncultured Desulfovibrionaceae bacterium | reverse complement strand
CTTGTCCGAGTACAAGCTGGACATGGAGTACCAGGACGCCTACGCCTACACCCTGGCCGAGGCCCGGGAGCTGATCAACAACGGGCAGCATGCCGTGCTGCTGGAGAACATCCTCCAGAAGTACAAGTCCCTGGAGGCGCGGTACGAGTTCGTGCTTTGCGAGGGCACCGATTTCATGGGTAAGGACGCGGCCTTCGAGTTCGATCTCAACGCGGACATCGCGGCCAACCTGGGGTGTCCGGTGCTGCTGGTGGTTTCGGGGCAGCGCGGGGACGGCGAGCTGGTGGCGTCCACCCAGCTGACCATCGACACCCTGGAGGAGAAGGGTGTGGAGCTGGTGGCGGCCATCATCAACCGCTTCACGGGCACGGAACAGGAGGCGGAAACTCTCAAAACCTCGCTGGTCTGCCGGGCCCATTGCCCCAAGCCTCTGCTGATCTACGTGATCCCCGAGGAAGAGAGCCTGGGCAACCCCACCATCAACGACGTGCGCAAGTGGCTGGACGCCCAGGTGCTCTACGGCCACGGCCGCCTGGACACCCTGGTGGAGGATTACGTGGTGGCGGCCATGCACATCGGCAACTTCCTGGGCTACCTCGAAAAGGGCAGCCTGGTCATCACCCCCGGCGACCGCTCGGACATCATCCTGAGCAGCCTGGCCTCGCGGCTGTCCACGTCCTATCCGGACATCGCGGGCATCCTGCTCACCGGCGGGCTTCAGCCATCGGCCAACGTGCATCGGCTCATCGAGGGCTGGACCGGCGTGCCCCTGGCGGTGCTCTCGGTGAAGGAGAACACCTACAAGACCACGCGGCGGCTCATGGAACTCTACGGCCGCATCTTCCCCGAGGACTTCCGCAAGATCAACACGGCCCACGGCATCTTCGAGGCCCACGTCAACGCCGAGGAACTGCGCGAGCGGCTGGTGACCACGGTCTCCACGCGCATCACGCCCAAGATGTTCGAGTACATGCTCATCGAAAAGGCCTCGGCGGACAAGCAGCACATCGTGCTGCCCGAGGGCAACAGCGACCGCATCCTGCAGGCCGCGGAGATCCTTTCCCGGCGCGGGGTGGGGCACTTCACCATCCTGGGCGACCCGGACGCCGTGCACGCCCGGGCCTCGGCCCTGGGCCTGAGCCTGGGCGACGCCGTGGACATCGTGGATCCCGTGCGCAGCCAGTGGTACGACGAGTATGTCCAGACCTACTTCGATCTGCGCAAGCACAAGGGCCTGCGGCTCGACGACGCCCGGGACCGCATGTCCGACCCCACCTACTTCAGCACCATGATGGTCTACAAGGGGCAGGCCGACGGCATGGTCTCGGGGTCCATCACCACCACCAGCCAGACCATCCGCCCCGCCTTCGAGTTCGTGAAGACCAAGCCGGGCTTTTCCATCGTTTCGAGCATCTTCCTGATGTGCCTCAAGGATCGGGTGCTGGTCTTCGGGGACTGCGCCGTGAACCCCAACCCCAATGCCCAGGAACTGGCGGAAATCGCCCTGGCTTCGGCGGAGACGGCGCGGATCTTCGGCGTCACGCCCCGGGTGGCCATGCTCTCCTATTCCACGGGGGATTCGGGCAAGGGGCAGGATGTGGACAAGGTGCTGGAGGCCACGCGCATTGCGCAGCAGCGGGCGCCGGAACTGCCCCTGGAGGGTCCGCTGCAGTACGACGCGGCCATCGATCCCACGGTTGCGGCGACGAAAATGCCCAACAGCAGGGTTGCCGGTCACGCAACAGTGTTTATCTTCCCTGACCTGAACACCGGGAACAACACCTACAAGGCCGTGCAACGGGCCGCGGACGCCGTGGCCATCGGCCCGGTGCTGCAGGGGCTGCGCAAGCCGGTGAACGACCTTTCCCGGGGCTGCACCGTGCCGGACATCGTGAACACGGTGGCCATCACGGCCATCCAGGCCCAGGCGGATAAGGCGCGGCTGAGCAGCGCGGATGCCAAGGCCGAACCCGCCTCGGAAGGGTAGCCTGTTGTGGTATTGAAGGGAGCGTAAGGCCCTTGTGCATTAACCTGAAATCATTGAAGATTGTTTCAGGGGATCCTGGTTTCAAGGCGGAATGCGCACTGATGCGCGAGGGAGAGAAAAAAGTGATTTTTTTATGGCCATACTTCGGTGAGCGTGGTATGGAAACAATAAGCCCGCATCCCTCTTGCCGTTTTCGCACCTGCGGCGACCCCTCCGGCTATCTCAACCCGGTGGGGGCGGAAAAAAGGGATGACAGTTGGGCATGACCATGGTAGTGGTCAGACCACAGTACGTTGAGGGATTGCACCGCAGCACTGGCGGCGATTGCGCCGCCACACTCTGCCGGTCAGGCTGGTCCTGGCCGGTCCTGGTCGGCAGAGTCTAGAACATTGTAACTTTGAAGAAGTTGAGATGCTCTTGTGCAGTTCCCTGAAATAATGGAACATTGTTTCAGGGCAGAGCCTTGGTTCACGGCGAAACTGCACTAACCGCGAACCCGCAGCGACAGCGGTTTTCGCTGGCAACCCCGGTCGCAAACACCGCGGGCTGCAAACAGCTTCCCCCCGGCTCCCTTCGAGCGGGCGGGCCGGGCAGGAACACACGACGGAGACGCACCATGGCTACCAAGAATACGACCCCTGAAATCCATCTGGATCTGGAACGGATGCGCGTGATCTGCTTCTGGGACGAACCCAGGCCCATCATGCTCAACAAGAGTGAACACACCCTGGCCAAGCGCCGCTCCTTTTCTCTGCGCATCTCCCAAGGAGGGCGCTTGAACAAGCAGGACTACGAGCGCATGGCGGACCATCCCAAACTCCCCGCGGTGCTGCGCTTCGTGCAGGCCATGAAGCGCAGCCGGCTCCTGCCCATGCGTGAAGCAGGCACCCACACCTGCGACATCTGCGGCAGCTCCGCACGGGTCTTTCCGCACTTCGACGCCGCCCGGAAGAAAATCGTCTGGCGCTGCGGCGAGCACCGCGACCACGCACCCATGGCCACCGGCCAGGCCTAGGTCGCCGCTGGCGTCGACTCCCGACCCGACCACGCTTTGAGCGCGTCTTTCTCTCGCTGCACCAAAGGGGGGCTCCCACTGGGGGCTCCCCTTCCTGTTCGCCGTTACTGCCGGGCAGCCTGATGGCAATGGCGCGGGGGCAGCCGTCAAGGCCGCCCCTGCCTTGTGACCACGGGCCGGGCTACGGTTCCCGGGCCAGCACCATGACCAGCCCGTCCACGGCCGCCGTGCCCTCGCAGCGGGTCACGGCCTCGGCCAGGTGCAGCACGCTGAAGCCGCAGCCTCGGGCCAGCTCTTGCAAGTAGCTCCGGCTGTGCTGGAAGCGGTTGGCCTCGCCCACCCGCACGCCGTCGCCGGTGTGGGTCTCCAGGGTGAAGGCGAAGCGCCCCCCGGGATTGAGACGCTGCAACGCGCCCTGGAACACGGGTGCCAGGTCTCCCAGGTACACGAACACGTCCCCGGCCACGATGAGGTCATAGCTGCGGGGCAGGTCCTGCAGGGCCGCGCCCAGCTCCGCTTCGTACAGCTCGTGGT
>CAZNSV010000405.1:0-3539 GCA_964575775.1 uncultured Desulfovibrionaceae bacterium | reverse complement strand
TCATCAAGAAATCCGCGCCGGAGCTCATTTTATCCCGCCCCCGGCTCCCTGGGTTCAAGGTGGAAGAACTCTTGGAGCAGGCTGCGGCCACGAAAGATTTTCCGCCGGTGATCGTGGTGGCGGATCAGGGCTCGCCGGACGAGGCCCGGCGGCTCCTGGAGCTGGGAGCCCGGGACTACTGGCTGGAGCCCCTGGACTGGGAAAAGGTGGAGACCCTGCTGCCGCGTGGCAACAACAGTGCCGCAGCCGCTCCCCAGGCCGTGGGGCGGACTGCGGCTCCGGGCGATGCCAGCATCATCGGTCGGCATCCGGCCATTGCCCGCATTCTGGCCCTGGCCAAGCAGGTGGCGCGCTCCAAGGCCACGGTGCTCATCTCCGGGGAATCCGGCACCGGCAAGGAGATGATCGCCCGCTATCTGCACAAGCACAGCGACCGGGCGGACAAGGCCTTCATCGCCGTGAATTGTGCTGCCCTGCCCGAGCACCTGCTGGAGAGCGAGCTCTTCGGCCACGAGAAGGGGGCCTTCACGGGCGCCATCAACCGCAAGCTCGGCCGGTTCGAACTGGCGGACAAGGGCACGCTGCTCCTGGACGAAATTTCCGAGATGGACCTGGGGTTGCAGGCCAAGCTGCTGCGGGTGCTGCAGGAGGGCGAGCTGGACCGCGTGGGGGGTGTGGAGACGGTGAAGGTGGACGTGCGGGTGTTGGCCACCACCAACCGCTCCCTGCAGGAGTGGGTGGACGAGGGCAAGTTCCGCCAGGACCTTTTCTTCCGGCTCAACGTCATTCCGCTGAAGCTGCCGGCCCTGCGGGAGCGCGGGGACGACATGCTGCATCTGGCGCGCTTCTTCGTGGACAAGTTCCGCAGTCAGTACGCGCTGCCCCAGCTGGAGTTTTCCGACGAGGCCAAGGCCTGGCTCCTGGCCTACGACTGGCCCGGCAACGTGCGCGAGCTGCAGAACCTCATGGAGCGCTCCGTGCTGCTGGCTGGGGGTGGGCTGATCCAGAAGCACCACTTCCTGCTGGACGACGAGTACTGGCCCCAGCCCGAGGATGAGGCGCCGCAACAGCATGCCGAGGCCGACGCGCCCCAGGGTGAAGAGGAAGCCGCCATGCCGGGCCGCCCCCTGGCCGGAGAGGACGCCTCGCGCTTTTTGGGGGGCAAGGTGCTGCCCCTGCAGGAGATGGAGCGCATCATGATCATGCGTGGTCTGGAGCAGACTTCGGGCAACCGCACCCAGGCCGCGGAGCTGCTGGGCATTTCCGTGCGGACCCTGCGCAACAAGCTCAACGAGTACCGCAGCCTGGGGCTGGAGATCCCCTGATGCGGGCTGATGGACGGTCAACTGTTCCCACCCTGTGATCCCCGCCGTCCGGCCGGACGACAGACCCCTGTGAAGCCCTGAACCGATCCGCAATTCCCCGCCAAAGGGGGCGATCGGGAGCACCCTGCGAGGATGTCCGAGCGGATGAGCAAGCCAACCCTGTTCCTGCGACTGCGCCTGCTGCTGGGGGCCCTGGTCATCCTGGCCGCGGCCCAGGCCTTCAACGGAGGCTTGAGCATTTCCACCCTGGAAAAGCTCTACTCGGGCAGCATTGTCTCCGGCTTCGAGGTGGTGGCCAACGACTTCCTGCTGAAGCTGCAGGCCGCCGTGCGCTTTGGCAAGCCCCTGGACAAGTTCTACGGCATGGACAAGGCCATGGCCGAGCTCAAGGCCGACCTGCCCGAGCTGGACAACATCATGGTGGCCATGCCGGACGGGCTGGTGGTGCACAGCTACAGGGACTACGCCCAGGGGCTCACCCTGCAGCAACGCCTGGGCCTGGACCTGGCCAAGGTCCTGGACAGCGCGCCGGGCCAGGGCAGCCTGGTGCTCAAGACCTCCGGACAGCGGCACCTCCTGCTCCAGCTGCACAAGGAGCAGGAGCTGGCCGGGCTGGTGGTCTTTTCCTTTCCGGAATCCTTGATCCAGGAGCGGGTCCGGCGTGCCATGCAGGCCAACCTGGTCATCCTGGCCCAGGTGACCCTGGTGGCGGCCCTGCTGCTCATCCTGGGGCTGCGGTTCCTGGTGCGCCTGGAGGCCGGGGTTGCCAAGCGCAGATTGTTCGTGGTGCTGCTGCTGGTGGTCGGAGGGGCGCAGCTGGTCTACGCCCTGATGAACATGAACATGTTCCGGGGCAACTATGTCGAGGTGACCCGGGACAAGTCCGAAATGCTGGGCAGCCTGGTTTGCCGCGACGTGGAGTTCCTCCTCAACAAGGGGGTGCGGCTGGAGCGGCTGGTCAAGATCGAGGAGCGGTTCCGGGAAATCATCAAGGCCACCCCGGAAATCAAGGCCATCGAGATCCTCGCCGTGGACGGCCGCGTGCTCAACCGGGGGGAGCTGTCCGGCGCGGTGGCGGTCCCGGAGGTCAAGCGCGACCCGGAGCGCCTGGACCGCTACCACGACATCCTGCTGCCCCTGATGCACAGCGAGGCCGGGGTGCCCTACGTGGTGGGGGCCATGCTCATCCAGCTCGACCGGGCCACCATCCAGCTCAAGGTCCGCGACATCCTGCTGGACTCCCTCACCGTGACCCTCATCTCCCTGCTCTTTGTGGTGGAGCTGCTGCTCTTTCTGCTGCTCTCCATCCGCCGGACCCTGGAGCGCTCCGTGGTGGGGGCCTCCAGCCCCGCGGCCGGAGGCAACGGCGAAAGCGCCTACCAGCTGGGGCGGCCCGCCGCCTTCGTCATGGTCTTCATGTGGGCCCTGCCCTCGTCCTTTCTCCCCCTGTACATGCAGACCCTCTACCAGCCCATGTGGGGGCTGGCCAAGGACGTGGCGCTGGGGTTGCCCATCTCCGTGGAGATGTTCTGCGCCCTGGGTGCGGCCCTGGCCTGCGGCGTGATCACGGACCGCAAGGGCTGGCACCTGCCCTTCATCACGGGGGTGGTGGTGCTCTCCCTGGCCGGACTGTTCTCGGGCCTGGCGGGCACGGGCCAGGAGGTCATCCTCGCGCGCGGGATCACCGGCCTGGGCTACGGCCTGGCCTGGATGGCCATCCAGGGCTTCATCTTCACCCACTCCACCCCCGACACGCGCGCCAGGGGCACCGCCAACCTGGTGGCCGGGATCATTTCGGGGCAGATCTGCGGCACGGCCGTGGGCGCCATGCTGGCGGAGCGCATCGGTTACGCCTCGGTGTTCCTGCTCTCGGCCTCCCTGGCCGTGCTGCCGCTGCTCTTCGTTCTGCTGTTCATGCGCCCCTGGATGCATAAACCCCAGGGCCCGCGCCGGGATTCCCTGCACCCCGGGGAACTGATGGGGTTGCTGCGCAACCGCACCTACTTCGCCGTGCTGTTCCTGAGCCTGATGCCCTTTTCCCTGTGCGAGGTGGGGCTGTTGTTCTTCGCGGTGCCCATCTACCTGAACCAGATGGGCCTCTCCTCGTCCAACATCGGTCGCGTGCTCATGATCTACGGCCTGTCCGTGGTCTACCTGGCGCCCTGGATCAGCCGCTTCGTGGACCGGGCGGACCACAAGAAACTCTTCATCGTG
>CAZNSV010000404.1:0-3552 GCA_964575775.1 uncultured Desulfovibrionaceae bacterium | reverse complement strand
GAGGTCCTGCTGACTTTCATCGGGGGCGATGTGGACCGGCCCATCATTGCCGCGGCGGTGCCCAACTTCGTGAACCAGAGCCTGGTCAAGGACCAGAACGCCCCCGCCAATGCCATTCGTAGCGCCCGGGGCAACCAGCTGGTCATCGGCGACAAGGAAGGGCAGGAATTCATCGGCCTCTATTCGCCCTTCCACCGCAGCGGCATCGCCGTGGGCTCCACCGAACCCGGCGGAGGTGGCTGCATCTCCCTGGCCACGGACGGCGCGCTGAACTCCCTGACCCTTGGCGCGAAGAACTTCGCCACCATCGGGGCTGCCAACACCTGCGTCATCGGCAACAACACCTCCGCGACCATCGGCCTCAAGGGGGACATCACGGCGGCCCAAGGCTTTGCCTGCGACCTGGGCTCCAGGGTGCAGTACACCTACGGCAGCCGCATCACCCTGGGCCAGTCCGCCACGGAGCTTTCCTCCGAGGTGAGCAAGACCGGTCTGAAAAGCATTACGTTTTCCGGGGGCAGCAGGGACATCACCGCCCATCTGAAGGAATCCGCCCACAAGGCCCTCTGGATCGGCCTGGCGGGCAGCCTGGCCAGTGCCGCCGGCACCGTGGGGCTGGCCCAGCCCTGGGGCGAGAAGATCATCAAGGGGGTCCTGGAGCACCAGGAGGCCGTGTACGGTACCTCGGGCGCCCTGGAGCTGGTCGGCCTGCTCTGCTCCATTTACGGTTACAATAAGACCAAGGAGATCGTGGAGCAGTTTTCCACGGCCACCAACGAAGACTGCACGGCGCGGCTGAAGCTGGACAGACAAGGCGCCGCCATTTCCGTCAACGGCAACATCGGGGTCGGCGCCACCTTCAAGGCCGAAGTCAATGCCGCGGGGCCCAACAGCCCCGCTACGGGCAAATCGAGCATCATCATCGGGCCAGATGGACAAGATGTTTCCCTAACGAATAAAGCCAAAGCCTCCATCAAGCTGATGGGCGGGAACTCTGCCCTGGTCGACGCAAAAACGGTGCTCATCAAAGGGGAGGAGTCAAGCATCACCTTGGAGAAGAACATCAAGATGAAGTTTTCGCGGCTTGAAGCGGAGAAGCTCCTGCGAGTGAACAACGTGGCCGGAACCATCGATCTGGCTTGAGCACAGCGCCATGAAATGCATCGCCCCCGACACGCTCGGCTTCCAGTACGCGGTGGCCCCAGGGCTGCCCTGGCGGCCCGAGTTGGGTTCCGGCCCCGTGCTCTGCCTGGGGCTGCTGGCGGGCTTTGTCCTGCAGGGGGCGGCCAGCGACCCCGATCTCGCGCTGCTGTCGGCGGAAGCTGTCTGGCAGACCCTGGACGCCTGTCTCCCTGAAGGGGCGGTGTTCGACGCCGGGCTGCCCAAGCCCTGCTCCGAGTTCCTGCTCCACGGGAGTTGCCACGCGCCCACCCCTGTGGGGGGGATGGAGTGCCGGGTCCAGGTGGGCGAGCTGGTGAAGCGCCTCGCGGTGTTCGGGGACCGCTTCGCCCAGCACGACCAGGTCTCCGAGCCCCAGCCCTTCACCCGGATGGAGCTGTCCTGGGCCAGAGCCTACGGAGGGGAGGGGCACCCCTACAACCCCGAGGGCAAGGGGTATGTGGCCGCGAACAAGGAATTTCGCACCTTGCCCAATATCGAGGCCTGGGAGCGCGAGGCCCCGGAGCAGGCTGCCGACCGGCTGCCCGCGGGTTTTGCGGCCCTGCCGTTGCACTGGCCGCAGCGTGGCGAGTTGCTGGGGCCCCTGAATGCCGCGTGGCTGCGCGCGGCCTGGCCCGGATTGCCCCCGGACACCGCCCCCACCTTTGCCTGCCTCGCCCCCCCGGACCAACGCCTGGGCGGCTACCTGCAGGGCGGGGAGCGCATCGAGCTGCGGGGTCTGCACCCCGAGTGGGGCGTGTTGGAGGGCACCGTGCCCCGTTTGCGGGTGCGGCTGTTCGTGCTGGGGGCCGGGTGCCCCCCGGAGGAACTGCGGGAGCTGCCCTGCACCATGGAAACCCTGTGGCTCTTCCCGGAGCAGCGGGTGGGGGTACTGCTCTTTCGCGGCGTGACGCCCGTGGCGGACGAGGAGTGCGAGGAGATCGCGGCGGTGCTGGCCCAGGTGGAGGATGCCACCCAGGAACCCGCGCCTGTGGCTACCTATGTCAATCAGTGTCGCGCGGCCTTGTTTCCGGAGGAGCCCCTGGAGGAGGAAGCCCAGGCGCCCCCAGCGTCCGAAGGGGCCGTAGCGCCCCCAGCGTCCGAAGAACCGGGACCCCATCGGGAACCGCCCCTGCGCGCGGCTGGCCTGGCCGCCGGAGTCGGGGGCCTGTCCGGAGCCGGGGGCGAGGTCCCCGAGGCCTTGCGGGAGCTCGCGGCCAGCCTGGAGCAGGAGAGTCGGGAGCGGCTGCGGGAGCTGGGGCTGGACCCGGAGGAAGTGCGGGCCTGGCAGGAACGGATTGCGGCAGACTTTCGGGAAGCAGGCCCGGCCGAGGGGGCGCCGGAGCAACTGGTCGAGGAGCTGCAGCACGGTGTGAGCCGCATTGAGGCCGAGACCCGGACGCGCCTGGAAAGCCTGGGGCTGGACCCGGAGCAGGCAGGGACCTGGGCCAAGGAGCCCGAGGCCGCGCTGGCGGGGCTCACCGATCCCCAGTCCGCCCTGGGCGCCTTTGCCCGGCAGGAGGGGCTCACCGCCGAACTGCGCGCGGAACTCGAAAAGGCCCAGCTGAGTTTCGCCCAGCTGGAATCCGTGCTCGTTGCCGTGGCCGCCCTGGGGCTGCGGCAAGCCGCGCAAGGGGCGCCCGCTGACCAGGAACAGGGCGGCGGGCCGTCCGAGGAGCTGGCCCCACCCGTGCCGGGCGCGCCCCTGGCCACTGATGAGGCCCTGGCCCTGGTGCGGGAGAGCAGGAATCTTTCCGGTTGCGACCTGAGCCGCTGCGACCTGGGTGGGCAGAATCTCGCCGGGGTGGACCTGCGCGGGGCCCTGCTCCAGGGCGTGGTCTGGCCGGGTGTGGACCTGTGCGGGGCGGACCTGCGCGGGGCCCAGGCCCAGGGCGCGGACCTCTCCGGGAGCAGGCTGGACGGGGCCCTGCTCGACGAGGCCGACCTGGAGGGCGCCGTGCTGGCCCGCTGTTCGGCCCGGGGCTGCAGGGCGCGGGGCGCCAATTTTCAGGACGCGGACTTCTCGGGCAGCGACTTCGGCCAGGCGGACCTGGGCGCGGCCGACTGCTCCGGGGCCAACCTGCGCGCCGCCGACTGCACTGGCCTGCGCGGGCCGGACCTGCGTCTGCAGGGCGCGGACCTGCGCGAGGCCCGTTTTTGCGACGCGGACCTCTCCGGCTCGCGGGCCGACCACGAGACCCAGGGGCAGGGGGCCGACTTCACCCGGGCCCGGTGCCGGGATCTCGCCTGGGGGGGCGCGCGCCTGGCAGGCGCCCGCTTCGATCAGGCCCTGCTGGACGACGCCGACCTCGGCAAGGCCGATCTCTCCCAGGCCAGCCTGTTCCTGGCCCAGGCGCGCAACGCGGTGCTGGACAAGGCCCTGCTCCATCAGGC
>CAZNSV010000403.1:0-3561 GCA_964575775.1 uncultured Desulfovibrionaceae bacterium | reverse complement strand
GGAAGCTCGTCAGGCGTTCGCCCCCGGGCTTGAAGAGCAGGATGTTGTAACGGGTAAAAAGCATGGTCTGGGAAGAGAACTCCGCAAGGCTCCGGTGGGGGCGTCGCTGGGGCACGGTCGGGAGTGGATGGGCGGTTCCCGGCCATGCCCGCAGGCATGGCCGCATCCTGCTTGCCATGGCAACGCCTTTTGACTAAGCAGGCCTTTTGCGTCCGACTCCGGCATGTGCGGCGTTTCGCACAAAGATATATCCCGACCGACCAAAGCGCAAGCCCCACCGCCGGCGGGCCTCTGGTCGGCGCCTCAGGCACGCGCGGGGCAGCCATGAACATCGTCAGCTTCCAGTTCGCCCTGTTTTTTCTCCTGGTTCTGCCCCTCAATTATGCTCTGCGGGGGCGGGCGGGCTACAGGCTCTTTCTGCTTGCAGCCTCATACCTCTTCTACGGAAGCTACGGCCTGAGCTTCCTGGCCATCCTGGTGGAGTTCAGCCTGGCCACCTGGTTCTTTTCCCTGCTCATGGCCCGCACCGCGAACCCGGCCCTGCGCCGCCTCTGGCTGGTCCTGCTGCTGGGTATCGGGCTGTCCGGGCTGGGTTTCTTCAAGTACTACGACTTCATCTTCTCCGGCGCGGACCGCCTCCTGGTGGGTTTCGGCCTGCAGAACCCCCTGCCCATGCTGGACATCCTGCTCCCGGTGGGCATCTCCTTCTTCACCTTCCAGGGGCTCTCCTACGCCATGGACGTGTACCGCGACCCCAAGGCCGTGCTGCCCGACCTGTTGGACGTGGCCGTGTTCGTGGCCTTCTTCCCCACCATCCTCAGCGGCCCCATCCTGCGGGCGCCGCAGCTGGTGCCCCAGCTCCGGCAGCGGATCCTGCCGGACAGGGAAAGCACAGCGGCGGGTTGTTTCCTGATCCTGAGCGGGCTGTGCAAGAAGCTGGTCCTGGCCGGCTACCTGGCCGCCCACGGGGTGGGGCACGTCTTCGAGATGCCGGATGCGTACTCCTCCGGCGCCGTGCTCACGGCGGTCCTGGCCTATTCCCTGCAGATTTACTGCGACTTTTCCGGCTACACGGACCTGGTCCTGGGCATCGGCCTGCTCATGGGCTTTTCCCTGCCCCAGAACTTCGCCCGGCCCTACGCGGCGGGGAACATCCGCGAGTTCTGGCACCGCTGGCACATCTCCTTTTCCACCTGGCTGCGGGATTACCTCTACTTCAGCCTGGGCGGCAGCCGGGTCAAGGCCTGGCGCAAGCACGCCAACCTCTTGCTCACCATGGCCCTGGGCGGACTCTGGCACGGCGCGGGCCTGAACTTCCTCTTCTGGGGCGTGCTGCACGGCTGCGCGCTCATGCTCAGCCACGGCCTGCGGGACCTGCGGCAGCGTCTGGGGCGCTCCCCGGAAGGGGGCGGTCCTGTGGGCAAGGTCCTGGGCTGGCTGCTGACCTTCGCCTTCGTGACCTTTGCCTGGATCTTTTTCCGGGCCGAGAGCTTCGACCAGGGCTGGGGCGTGGTTTTGCGTCTGGCCGCCCTTGACGGAGCGGGGGAGAGTGCCAATCTGATTGTTCTGGGACTGGTGCTGCTGCTGTTGTTGAAGGAGTTCTGGAATTTTGATATGCAACGTGCCTATGCGGCGCGAATGGCTCGGATTCCCCTGCTTGTTCACGCCGTTGTCCTTGGTGTGCTGGGAACGCTGCTCTTGCGCCTCGGGCCGGACGGAGTGCCCCAGTTCATTTATTTTCAATTCTGACGGGTCTTGCCGTCGAGTACGCCACTTATGAAAAACTACGCGTCCCGCGCTGTCGCTCTCTACGGCCTGGCCCTGGCCCTGGCCTGCTTCCTCAACCTGGACAAGCTGTTGCCATGGTATGAGCACGAAACGCTGGACATGGGCTCGCCGGTGCTGCAGGGACTGCGGGCCGCCGACACCCTGCGCGCCGACCTGGGCGTGGCCGCGGCGGTGGACGCCTTCGATTGCTCGGCGGCCTTTCTCTTCAACGAGACTTACAAGGACAACAGCAAGTGCTTCGATTTCGGCGCCGCCGCCGGGCAGCGGGAGCAACTGGCCAGGCTCTGGGCCGCCCTGACGCCCCGGCAGCAGGAGCAGGCCGCCCTGGAGCTCTACCGCCGTCTGGGCGGCGGGATCCGGCAGGTGGAGTTCGCCCCCGCGGCTCCCGAGGCCCCGGTGGCCGGTCCCGCCCTGGCCGTGATCTCCACCGGCGGGGACAAGACCGGGTTGAGCCTGGGGCTGCCCTTGGGCAGCGAAGGGGGCGGTCCGGAGACCGCACCCGCGACGCCCGAGAAGCTGCCCCTCAAGTCCGTGCTGGTGCTGGGGGACTCCCTGGCCCTGGGGCTGGCCACGCCCATCGAGCGGGCGCTCAAGCAATACAACGAGCAGATTTCCTTTGCCCAGGTGGGCAAGGTGTCCAGCGGCCTGGTGATCCCGCACCTGTTCGACTGGGAGAAGAAGGTGCAGGTGCTCATCGAGCAGCATCAGCCGGACCTGATCATCGTGATGATGGGCATCAACGACGCCAACAACAACATCCGCATGGCGGACAGCCGGGCCATACTGGGCACTCCGGCCTGGCCCGTGGCCTATCAGGAACGGGTGGAGCGTTTCATTGCCATCATCGCGGAGAAGAACGTGCCCACCTACTGGGTGGGGCTGCCCGTGGTGCGGGACGAGGCCATGACGGGGCGCATCGAGATCGCCAACAGCGCCGCGGAAAAGGCCTGCGCCGGGTTCGAGCTCTGCCGTTTCATCGAGACCAAAAAGCTCTTGACAGATGACAACGGGAACTATACCAATTACAAAAAGGATCCCCAGGGCTACAGCATTCGCATCCGGGCCCAGGACGGCATCCACTTCTCCAACGAAGGAGGCGATCTGCTCAGTCGCTACATTCTGGACTACATTTCCAAGTATGTGCAGCTGTCCCCCGCTGCCGGAGTCGAGAAATCCATCTGACCGCCAACCGTTTCCCGGCGGGTCCCCAAGCGGCGCCATCCGGGCCGCGCACCCGGCGGGATAATGTTGCAGGGCGGGATCCCAGGCGGCCGCTGTTGACCGCCGCGCCCCGTCCGCAACGGACTTCCGGGGGAATCAGACGCAAGCCGGGCTGCTACGCAGGCAGACCCAGGCTGCGGTGTCTTCGTCTTCAGGAGCTGCCACACGCCGCAGCAAGGTGGGCCATGACCTCGAGACCGCTTCAGTCACACAACGCAAGCAAAAGGGGATTGGAAACATGAGATTCCTTTTCCAAGCCGGAGCCTTGTTGCTTGCGATAGCCGTATTCCCGTTGCCCATCAATACGGGTATCGCGACCTCCGCGCATTCCCTGCGCGACAGTCTGGTGGAGTTCGCCCCGGCCCAGGAACCGGTCCTGGTGGCCGCGTCCCTGGTGCAGCCCGCGTCCTTCGCCCCCGTGCAATTGCCCGTGGCGCCCCCCGCGGTGGAGCCCGCCCCGCAGGCCGTCACGCCGCAAGCCGCACCCGCGTCCACATCTGCCGCCGCCCGAACTGCCGTGCCCGCTGCCCCGGCCAAGGCTGAGGTCCAGAC
>CAZNSV010000402.1:0-3574 GCA_964575775.1 uncultured Desulfovibrionaceae bacterium | reverse complement strand
TCCTGCCGGGCGTCCATGGCCTCGAAGGTGCATCCGGCCAGCAGGGCCGGAGTGAGGCGCATGACCTTGGCCTGGAGTCCGCCCAGGAAGAGCCGGTTGTTGAGCATCAGGTCCAGGGCGAAGATCTCCCCCTCCCTGAACTTGTCGGCCGGGTTGGCCTGCAGTCCCAGGCCCGCCGCGCTCAGATCCTTGACGTCGAATGATTTCGCGCGTCCGGGCAAATAGGCCGTCAGGCCGGGGATGCTGGTCCGGAAGGCGCGGCGATGGTGCGAGTCCGCCTCGGGCAATGTGAAGGAGTAGTCGTCCATGGTCTGAACAGAGGCCTCTTACTGACTGCCGATGCGTTTTTCAAGCACGAATTCAACCCGCCGGTTTTTGGCGCGATTCTCCGCACTGGTATTGGGAAAGAGGGGCGCGAGATCCGCCAGCCCAGTGGCGGTGAGCCGGCTCGGCTCGATGCCCTTGCGCAGAAGGTACCTGAGGACGTTCACCGAACGCAAGGCCGAAATTTCCCAATTGTCCTTGAAGCGGCTCTCCGCCGAGGGCGGAATGTCGTCCGTGTAGCCCTTGATGTTGATGATCTGATCGTTGCGCTGGATGAAAATGTCGTTGAGCGCGTCCATGGCCGCCTCGCCCGCGGGGCTCAGCTCCACCTCGCCGGGGGCGAACAAGACATTGCCGGGCACGGTGAGGGTGATGATCCCTTCGTCGAACACGGCCCCCACCACCCCTTCCAGCCCCTTGCGGTTCATGAAGGTCCGAATCTCGGAAAAGACCTTGCGCTGGGACTCGATGAGCTGCTTCTGCAAGAGCACGGACTCCACAATGGCGCCGTCGCTGTCCACGTCGATACGCGAGCTGAGCACCCGGCTGGCGTCCTCGCCCAGGGCCTGGCGCACCGAGGTGAAGGAGTCCGTGAACCGCTTGATGTCCAGGGAGGACATGGAAAACAGCAGGATGAAGAACACCAGCAGCAGCATGGACATGTCCGCGAAGGTGGTGATCCAATCCTCGGCGCTGTCCTCGTCCTCTTCGGTCTGGTTCATGTAGTAGGAGTCATCGAGCACTTTTGCGCTCCTTGGGCGGGATGAAGGACGACAGCTTCTCGTAGACCAGTCTGGGGTTGTTGTTCTCCAGGATGGACTTGGCGCCCTCGAAGATGATGTTCAGATGCACCTCTTCCTGCAGCGTGCGTGCCTTCAGCTTGCCCGAGATGGGCAGAAAGAGCAGGTTGGCCACCAGGGCGCCGTAGAAGGTGGTGAGAATGGCCACGGCCATGGCCGGGCCGATGCTCTTGGGGTCGTCCAGCCGGGTCAGCATCTGCACCAGGCCGATGAGGGTGCCGATCATGCCGAAGGCGGGGGCGAATCCGCCCAGCCGCTTGAACACCGCAATGGAGATGTTGTGCCGTCGTCGCATGGTGGCGATCTCGATCATCACCGTGTCGCGGATGAGCATGGGGTCGGCGTTGTCGGCAATGAGCTGGCAGGCCTTCTTGAGAATGGCGTTCTCGGTCTGGATGTTCTCCAGGGCGATGAGCCCTTCCCGACGGCTGATCTCGGCGATGCGCACCATGGTGTTCACCACTTCCTGGGGCTTCACCCGCTTGCTGCCAAAGACCTGCAACCCCCCGCCGAAGGCCTGCAACACCTCTTCCAGGGGAAAGGTGACGCAAATGGCCGCGAAGGTGCCCCCGAAGACGATGAGTATCCCCGGGATGTTGACAAAGACCCAGACCGAGCCGCCCCAGACAATGGCGCCGATGACCATGACGAAGCCGACAATGATCCCAAAAAAAGTTGCAATATCCATGGGTTCTACCTATAGTTCCCCTGGCCCCTTCTTCCGGGCATCAGCCGACCCCCTGGTCGCCGCTCCATTCGCGCACAAGCCCGCAGTCCCCCCCGGGTCCGTGAGCGGTCTGAACCTTTCAGCAACAGGGCTCAATCATTATGCAAAACGCAGCAAAAGTCCAGTCTGCCGCGGAGTACATCAGACAGAACTGCCCCCAATCTCCCACGCCGGGTATCGGGCTGGTGCTGGGCACCGGCCTCGGCCCCCTGGCCGACGGCCTTCAGGAGCTCTGCCGTCTGCCCTACGAGAGCATCCCCGGCTTTCCCCACAGCACCGTGGAGTCCCACGCCGGAGCCCTGACCCTGGGCAGTCTGGCGGGCATCCCGGTCTGGACCCTGCAGGGGCGCTTCCACCTCTACGAGGGCTACAGCCCTGCCGAGGTCTGCATGGGCGTGCGCACCCTGGCCCTGCTCGGGGTCCGGACCCTGATCATGACCAATGCCGCCGGGGCCCTGAACCCCCAGTTCGCGGTCGGAGGTCTCATGCTGGTCACCGACCACATGAACTTCACGGGACAAAACCCGCTCACCGGCCCCAACGTGGAGGCCTGGGGCCCGCGCTTTCCGGACATGTCCGCGGTCTACTCCCCGCGTCTGCGCGGCCTGGCTCTGGAGGCGGCCCTGGAGGCGGGCATCCGACTGGAGCGCGGCGTTTACATCGGGGTCACGGGCCCCTGCCTGGAAACCCCGGCCGAAACCCGGGCCTACAGACTTCTGGGAGCCGACGCCATCGGCATGTCCACGGTACTGGAGGCCATTGCCGCCCGGCATCTGGGCCTGGACCTGCTGACCATCTCCTGCCTGACCAACCAGAACCTGCCGGACTGCATGGCCGAGACCACCCTGGAGGCGGTCATCGCCAAGGCCGGAGAGGCCTGCGGCACCCTGGCGCGCCTGCTGGCGACGCTGCTGCCGCGTCTGGCCGCGCACCCCGCCTGAAACTGCCCCCCGCGCCTGTGAACGCTTTGCCCTGAACAACACGAGGGGCGGACCGGCCCGTTGCTCAGGCCTGCCCGCCCCTCGAAGCTTGTTTCAGCCTGGGCCAGCTACGGCGCCAGTTCCAGCCGAACCGAATCCAGCAGTTCCTTGGCCTGGAGCAACTTGGCACTCTGCTCGGCGGTTTCCGCTTCCTTGGCGATGAACTCCATACGCTGGCTCAGGTCCTGGACCATGCCCAGCAGCACGGCCCGCCGCGCCACCGTGGGCACGGCGTCGATGAGGGGCATCTTTTCCTGGATTTGGCTCACCGCGCCGTCCATCTCGGCGACCTGGGCCCGCAGGGTGGTGAGCTCCTGCATCTGCCCCGTGAGGCCTGTCACGCTGGCGGTCAAGCCCGCCATGTTGCGGTTGAGGGCGTAGAAAAACACCACCAACAACAGAATGGTGAGAATGGCGATGAACACGGCCGCCTTGCCCATGTCCCGACCACGGCTTTCCTCGGCCGCCTTGGGCTTGGCAGGGGTCTCCTGCTGCGGCTGCTCCTCCCGGCTGATATGCACGACCTTTTCCTTTTTGCTTTCCATAAGGCTCCTCCTGGCGTATGGGAATCTGTGAAGCAGCTTAGCAGGAGCGTCCCTGAAAAGCCAGCCCTGGACTCCCCCCTTGCAATCGTGCATGGAGACGGATACTTGTCTATGAACAAGCCGGATGATGCCGCGCCGTAGCCTCCGGTTCCGGCCAGCCCTCAACCATTATCGCCCGGTCCGCCATGCGCCAACCAC
>CAZNSV010000401.1:0-3579 GCA_964575775.1 uncultured Desulfovibrionaceae bacterium | reverse complement strand
GTGACCTTGGGCCAGGTGTTCAACTCCGTGAAGATGTCCAACCTGGACGTGGGCGCGCGGACCATCGAAGTCAACAATGTGGAGTACGTGATCCGGGGCATCGGCTTTGTGAAATCGGTGGCCGACCTGGAGAGTGCTGTGGTGGTTGTGCGCAATAACCAGCCGATCCGGCTCAAAGACCTCGGTACCGTGAGGCTGGGGCCGGCTGTGCGTCGCGGCGCCTTGGACAAAGGCGGAGTCGAGGCTGTGGGCGGCGTGGCCGTGGTGCGCTACGGGGACAACCCCCTCGCGGCGATCAAGAACATCAAGCAGAAGATCGCGGAAATCACGCCCGGACTGCCTGCCAAGACGCTGCCCGATGGCACGGTCAGCAAGGTCACCATCGTCCCCTTCTATGACCGTAGCGGGCTGATCTACGAGACCCTGGACACCCTGCAGACTGCGCTGAGTGAAGAAATCCTCGTGACCATCATCGTGGTCGTGGTCGTACTGCTGCATCTGCGCAGCTCGCTGCTCATCTCCTCGCTGCTGCCCATGGCCGTGTTGATGTGCTTCATCGCGATGAAGGCCTACGGTGTGGAAGCGAATATCGTGGCCCTTTCCGGTATTGCTATCGCCATCGGCACCATGGTCGATATGGGCGTCATCATCTGCGAGAACATCCTCAAACATCTGGAGGCGGCGCCTCCTGACGCGAATCGCCGCAACGTGGTCTTCCAGGGCGCTTCCGAAGTCGGAGGCGCGGTGCTGACCGCCGTGGCCACGACCATTGTCAGCTTTCTGCCCGTGTTCGCCATGACAGGCGCGGAGGGCAAACTCTTCATGCCCCTGGCCTTCACCAAAACCTTTGCCTTGGCTGCGTCCATTATCGTGGCCTTGACCATCATCCCGCCTTTTGCGCACCTGCTCTTCACGCGCGCGAAAACGCGTAGCGCCTCCATTTCCTGGTTCCGCCGCTTGTGGCTACCGGCCCTGCTCGTGGTCGCGGGCCTCTACGTCGCTGTATTTTCCACGTGGTGGCAGGGGCTGCTTCTCGTATACATCGGCCTGCGCCGCGGCACGGAGCAGTATCTCGGGCCGCGCGTGGCCCGCGCGCTGCGCGTGCTGGACAATTCTGCCGTGGTTCTGGCCCTGCTCGTGGTCCTGGCCAGGCACTGGCTGCCCCTGGGGCCGGAACAGGGTGAACTGCGCAACATGCTCTTCGTGACCAGCCTGATCCTGGGCCTCCTGGCCCTGTTTCAGGGCTTCCAACGGCTCTACCCCAGATTGCTGCGCCTGATTCTGGATTTCAAGGGGGTATTTCTGCTGATGCCGCTGCTCTTGATGTTCTTCGGTGCCGCGATCTGGCTCGGCTTCCCCGCACTCACGGGCTGGTTGCCGCAGTGGCTGCGCAACTCCGCGCCTGTCATGGCGCTGGGGCACTCCTTTCCCGGCCTGGGCAAGGAATTCATGCCGCCGCTGGACGAAGGCTCGTTTCTCTTCATGCCCTCCACAATGCCCCACGCGGGTTTCAGCGAGGTCCAGGAAATCCTGGCCATACAGGACCTGGCCCTGACCGCGCTGCCCGAGGTCGAATCCACGGTGGGTAAGCTGGGCCGCGCCGAGACCCCGCTGGATCCCGCGCCGATCTCGATGATCGAGACCGTAATCAACTACAGACCCGAGTATCTCACGGACCAGGAAGGCACGCGACGGCGTTTCGCGTTCGACCCCGCACGCGTGGACTATTGCCGCAACGAGGCAGGCGAGCCTGTACCCGCACCCGACGGGCTGCCTTATTTGGTGCAGGGAAAATTCCTGCGCGACGCCGAACAACAGCTCATCCCGGATGATGAACAAGGGCAGCCCTTCCGACTCTGGCGGCCGGCGCTGGACACCGGGCTGAATCCGGAGCGCGAAGCCTGGCCGGGCATCCGCACACCTGACGATATCTGGGACGCGATCGTACGCGCAGCCGAGGTGCCCGGGGTGACCTCGGCTCCGAACCTGCAGCCCATTGGCGCGCGCATTGCCATGCTCCAGTCGGGCATGCGCGCTCCCATGGGCATCAAGGTCAAAGGGCCGGACCTGGAAACCATCGAGCAGGTCGGCCTGGAATTGGAGCGGCTACTCAAAGAAGTGCCGACCGTGCAGCCGCAAGCGGTGATCGCGGACCGCATCGTGGGCAAACCCTACCTGGAGATCGTCATCGATCGCGAGGCTATTTCACGTCATGGCGTGATGATCTCCCAGGTCCAGGAAGTCATCGAGACCGCCCTGGGCGGCCGCACGATCACGACCACGGTCGAGGGCCGCGAGCGCTATCCCGTACGCGTGCGCTATCTGCGCGAGCTGCGCGACTCCCTCGAGGGCCTGGGGACCATTCTCGTGCCCGGGGCGGAGGGCGAGCAAATTCCGCTAGCGCAGTTGGCGCTGATCCGCTACGTGCGCGGTCCACAGATGATCAGGAGCGAGGACACCTTTCTCACAGGCTACGTGCTGTTCGACAAAAAGCCGGGCTTTGCCGAAGTGGACGTGGTGGAACAGGCCAAAGCCTTTCTGGAACAGAAGCGCGAGGCGGGGGAATTGAAGCTGCCCCCGGGCGTTTCCTACAGCTTTGCCGGCAATTACGAGAACCAGGTGCGCGCCCAGAAGAAGCTGGCCGTGATCCTGCCCCTGGCGCTGTTCGTGATCGTGATCATTCTTTATCTCGAATTCAAGGCCATGAGCACCACGCTCTTCGTATTCTCGTCCATCGGCGTGGCTTGGGCCGGCGGATTCATCATGATCTGGCTTTACGGCCAACCATGGTTTTTGGACCTCACGCTTTTCGGGACAAACATGCGCGAACTCTTCCAGGTGCGGCCTGTGAATCTCAGCGTGGCCGTGTGGGTCGGCTTTCTCGCGCTTTTCGGCATCGCCTCCGACGACGGCGTGCTCATGGCCACCTACCTCAAGGACCGTTTCCGCACTTCCCGGCCGCAAAGCGTGGCCGAGGTACGCAGATTGGTGGTCGAAGGCGCGCAGCGCCGCATCCGGCCTGCGCTGATCACTTCGGCCACCACCATCCTGGCCCTGATGCCGGTGCTCACCTCGCGCGGCCGCGGCTCGGACATCATGGTACCCATGGCCATCCCCTCCTTCGGCGGCATGACCGTGGTGCTGCTCTCTGTCTTTCTGGTGCCCGTGCTGTATTGCTGGGAGCAGGAGCGACGCATGCGGCGAAGCTAGAGCATTGCAACTTTGAAAAAGTTTAATTATATTGCGCAATTTTCTGGCACAATGGAACATTGCTGCAGGGCAGAGCCTTGTTTCAAGGCGAAACTGCGCTGGCCAGGGCTTTCGTCGGAACTACCCTCCTCCACTCTTTTCACGAAACAACCACCGACTGAAGCCGGGGGGAGAAGACCCACTGCAAGGGGAGAAGAGTGATCCGTCAGCAGGGGCGGTTTGCAGAGAATCATCCCGCAAATCGCCCCTCGAAGAAACAATCGCCCCCCTTTCGCCACGGGAATCAGGGAAAATTGCCAGTCAAGTGGCGCAGATCGAGGTTTCGTGGTCAGCTGTTCCAACAGCGGCAGACCGCCTGAGCCGGGACCC
>CAZNSV010000400.1:0-3588 GCA_964575775.1 uncultured Desulfovibrionaceae bacterium | reverse complement strand
AGCACAACCTGGAGCTGGTGGTGGACCGGCTGGTGCAGAAGCCGGACATCCGCAAGCGCCTGGCCGATTCCGTGGAACTGGCCCTGCAGTTCGGCAACGGCCGGCTGCTGGTCTCCGTGCTCGGCGAGCAGGGCGGGGATCGCTACTGCAGCACGGAGAGCGTGTGCCCCCAGTGCCGTATCAGCCTGCCCGCGCCCAGTCCGCAGCTGTTTTCCTTCAACAGCCCCCAGGGTGCCTGCCCCCGGTGCTCGGGCATCGGCGCGGTGGAGTATTTCGAGCCCAACCTGCTGGCGCCCAACAAGGGGCTGAGTCTGGCCCAGGGTGGGGTGCTGCCCTGGAAGCGCCCCCGCGTGCTGGAACGCTACCGGCCGGGGCTGGAGGCCCTGGGGCGGGCGCACGGCTTCACCCTGGACACGCCCCTCAAGCGTTTTTCCGAGGCGGCCCTGGAGGCCCTGTTCCACGGCGACCGCGCGGCCAACTGGCCGGGCGTGCTCAACGAGCTGGAGGCGGGGCTGGATTTCGGGAACATCTGGCGGGATGAGCTGGCGCGCTTCCGGCAGAGCCGCCCCTGCCCGGTGTGCAACGGCGCCCGGCTGCGTCCCGAGGCTTTGGCGGTCCAGGTGCAGGGGCTGAACATCTTCGAGTTTTGCGAACTGTCCGTGGCGCGGAGCCTGGAATGGCTGCAGGGGCTCGCCTTTCCCGGCCACAAGTCCGCCATTGCCGAGCCGCTGCTCAAGGAGCTGGGGCACCGCTTGGGCTTTTTGTCCAACGTGGGGCTGGACTACATCAACCTGGCCCGGACCATGGGCACCCTGTCCGGGGGCGAGGCCCAGCGCATCCGCCTGGCCGGGCAGCTGGGCTCCGGCCTGGTGGGCGTGACCTACGTGCTGGACGAGCCCAGCATCGGCCTGCACCCCAAGGACAACGAGCGCCTGCTGCGCACCCTGCGCAGTCTGCAGGCCCGGGGCAACACCGTGCTGGTGGTGGAGCACGACGAGGCCACCATCATGGCCGCGGACCATCTCCTGGAGCTGGGGCCCGGTTCCGGCGCCCTGGGAGGCGAGGTGGTGCACAACGGCACCGTGGCCGAGCTTTTGGAGCGGGGGCAGACCCTCACCGCCCGCTACCTGCGCGGCGAGCTGGAGATCGTGCGGCCGGAGACCCGGCGCCCCCCAACAGGGTTCCTGGGCCTGCGCGGCGTGCGCACCAACAACCTCAAGAACCTGGACTGCGAGCTGCCCCTGGGCTGCCTGCTCTGCGTCACCGGGCCCTCGGGCTCGGGCAAGAGCTCCCTGGTGGTGGACACCCTCTACAAGCACCTGGCCCTGGCCCGGGGCATCAAGGTGGACAGCCCCGGCCTCATCGACGGCTTCAGTGGCCAGGAGCAGGTGGAGCGCATCATCGCCATCGACCAGACGCCCATCGGCCGCACCCCGCGCTCCAACCCCGCCACCTACACCAAGGTCTTCGACGAGATCCGCAACATCTTCACCCTGACCCCGGACGCCCGGCAGCGCGGCTACAAGCCCGGGCGCTTCAGCTTCAACGTCCGGGGGGGGCGTTGCGAGGCCTGCCAGGGCGACGGACAGATCCGCGTGGAGATGCACTTCCTGCCCGACGTCTACGTCACCTGCGAAGTCTGCAAGGGGCAGCGCTACAACCGCGAGACCCTGGACGTGCGCTACAAGGGGCTGAACATCGCCGAGGTCCTGAACCTCACGGTGCGCCAGGCCCGGAGCTTCTTCGAGCACTACCCGGCCCTGGAGCGCAAGCTGGCCGTGCTGGAGGAGGTGGGCCTGGAGTACCTGGCCCTGGGGCAGCCCGCCACCACCCTGTCCGGGGGCGAGGCCCAGCGCATCAAGATCTCCCGCGAACTGGGCAAGCGCAGCCTGCCCGGCACCCTCTACGTGCTGGACGAGCCCACCACCGGGCTGCACATGCACGAGGTGGGCAAGCTCATCCAGGTGCTGCACAACCTGGTGGACAAGGGCGCCACGGTGCTGGTCATCGAGCACAACACCGACGTGATCCTGGCCGCGGACCACGTGGTGGACCTGGGCCCAGGAGGGGGCGAGAACGGCGGGCGCATCGTGGCCCAGGGCACGCCCGAAGAGCTCATGGCCAACCCCGAGTCCGTGACCGGCCGCTTCCTGGCCTTCCACAAGAACGGCGCCCCCCGCAATGGAGCGAGCTGAGCGGGACCAGGAGCAACGGCATGACACTGTGGAAAGGAAGCCGTCCAAACCAGGGGCAGGCTTGCGGGAAGCGCGGAGGCGTGGTAACGACTTCTGCAACGCCATGAAACAATGAGGCTTTTCATGAACAACGCTGCTCAGCCCCCTTGGCCCTTGGCCGGACGACTCTATGCGGCGGGGATCGCCCTGGCGGGGGTCCTCTTCTGCCTGGCCGCCGGGTTGGGCGGTGCCGAGGCCCTGTGCCTCACCCAGGGCTGCAGCCTCTACCAGGACGTGCAGGTCCTGGGCCTGTCCCTCTGGTGGTGGGGCGCGGGCGCCTTTGCCGGGCTCCTGGCCCTGTGCCTGGCCGCCCCCTTGTTCTGGGCCTGGCGGGCCGCGGCCGCGTTCGTGGTGGCGGACTGCGTGTTCCTGGCCTGGATGGCCCTGAGCGTGCCCTGCGTGAACTGCCTGGTGGCGGCCTGCCTGTTCTTCGCCCTGCTGGCGGCCCTCACGCTCATGCGCGGCAGCTGGCACCCGGCCGTGCTCCTGCCGGGGGTGCTCTGGCTCATGCTCTTCACGCCCAACGCCGTGGCCGTGGCCCAGGAGCTGGTGGGCCCCTGGCCCATCCGGGGGCAGCTGCAGGACCCGGTGCGGGTGTTCTTCTCGCCCAGCTGCCCGGCCTGCAACGACGCCCTCGACGGCCTGCTGGCCTCCGGGGAGCGCAACCTGGCCTTCTTCCCGGTGGCGGAAAACGACGAGGACCAGCTGCGGCTGCAGGTGCTGCAAACCGAACTGGACAAGGGGCAGTCCTTTGCCAATGCCTACGCGAAGATCAGGCGCGGCACCCCGGCGCCCGAGGGGGTGACGGTGCCCCTGACCCTGCGCCTGAACCTGCTGCGCAACAAGGTGGCCCTGTCGCGCATGGGGTTCTCGCGGATTCCGGTGTTGGTGATGCAGGGCGTGCCCCAGGGCTTCGGCCGGAGCGCCGCGAGCCCGACGCCCTCCGGTGCTCCGTTGCCGGGTGGGGAAGGCGGTGCGACACCGCCCCCAGGGGGAGTCTTCCCGGGAGCGCCGCTGACCGCGCCTCAGCCGTTGTTTCCGGGCCTGTCCTCGGGCTTTGGGGGGAGTTTTCGCAGTTGCGCCCAGGACCCGGCCCCGGGAGAGGAAGACTGCGCCGAGACCACGCCGTGAGGGGCGGAGCGGGGGAGCGGCTGGCAGATAATTCTTGACAGCAGCGGACCTCAGTGCTTAAATTTTCAGTTTCCAAGCGGGCCGTTAACTCAGCCGGTAGAGTATCTGCCTTTTAAGCAGAGAGTCGCGTGTTCGATCCACGCACGGCCCACCAGGAATTTCAGCCCTCGCGGTACACAACCGTGGGGGCTTTTTGTTTTGGTGCGCCCGGCAGGGCGCGCCC
>CAZNSV010000399.1:0-3597 GCA_964575775.1 uncultured Desulfovibrionaceae bacterium | reverse complement strand
CACCCCCGCACAGGGGCAGGTCCAGGCCAAGACCGGCTACATCAAGGGCGTGACCAGCTTGGGGGGCTATACCGAGACCCTGGACGGCAAACCCCTGGCCTTTGCCTTGATCTACAACGGCCGCCGCCCCGCCACCAGCTACGTCAAGTCCCAGGAAGACGCCCTCTGCGTGCTGTTGCGGACCCGCACCCTCTGATGGGGGCGTACCCCAGTTCCATCCCCCCCTCTCTCCCTTCTGCGGCAACACACCCCGCGGCTTGAACACGTCGCCAAGGTCAGCTTTTTTTTGCTGGCCCACAGATTTTGCTACCGGGTCGGGCAGCGATTCGCGTAACTACTGCGGTTGCTGATGCTTTCTGACCCAGCATTGTCCATTATGACTCAAAACAGCCAACCCCACGGGATCGCAGCTTATTCATAACCGATTCACAGTGGGGAAAGAAGCCGCTCCCGGCCATAGCGACACAAGCAGGAAATTTAACGACACAGTAGCCTGTCTATCCGCGGGTCATCTACAATACCCGCAACAATCCGCACCAAAACAATAAGTATAAGTTACAAGTCGTTGACGGAACAAACCACAAGCGACTAGCTGCAACAGCACCCCTCCCTTTTCATCCATTCTCAAGGCATCATTTTTGCATTTGCAACGCAACTCTCCACAGTAGCCAAGTCAGCATGCTGTATCATGTGGCGTCAGCCACAATGGAATACTGCGCCTTATGGTCAATGTGTCAGATGTGGCGTCGATGGTGCACTTTCAACAAGGAGAGGGGTTGTGACGACTGCGTTGTTGGTATTGATTTCCGTCATGTGGTTGCCTGTTGCGCTGCTCAATCTTGGCAAAGGGGAAGCCAAGGGAACCGGAGCCGCTACAGGATTTGTCGGCATTCTTGTAGTGATTGGAGCAACACTACAGGCAGCTGTCTTCAACGATGCATTTACCGCAGGCCTTCTATTCGCGCACGGCGTTCTTTATTGTTGTGTAGCGTACGCGCTGCTGGCCGGTTTGGAAGATTTACGCTCCGTGGGTAATGTCAGTCTCACTGTCTGCTTCATCTCGCTCATCTATGCCTTCCTGTTCTACGTCGGTGGGCCGATCATGCCCGACGGCAGCCAGCTCCTGGCCCGGTCCGACTACCTGGCTATGGCCTGCGTGGGGTACACCATCCTGACTCTGGAAGTGTTCCTGGCCTTTTACGGAAAAATCAGCGGCAAGGTCGTGGCCTGGTCCCTGATCATCTGGGTGCCCGTGGGCCTGTGGATCCCCGCTTTCTGGCTCATGGCCTCCGGTACCTTGCCTTTCTAGGGCGCCATCCGCGCCGCCTACCGCCAGGCCGAAGGCCGAACAGGGCTAAAGGCTGAAGATATCACATCAGGGGCGTAGAAAGAATGAGGCGCATCCCGCGAGCACGCGGGATGCGCCTTTGCATTACAAGCTGATCGGGATGCGCGGGATCAATGCCCGCCGGCCATGGCCTCCATGGCCCGGTCGGGGTTCTCTTCAACCTGCTTCAGGATCTCGCCCACCCGCTCCTGGGGCAGCCAATCGACCTGGCCGGTGGCCACGTCGTAGATGGCCCCCACCACCTGCGCCTTGCCCGAGGCCACGATCTGCCGCGTGGCCGGGCTGACCATGAACAGGTTCTCGATGGCCACCCAGACGTTCTCCTCAGTGGCCTTGGGCACGATGGCCTTGTCCTTGATCTCGGGATTCTGCGCCATGGCCCGCTCCACCGCGGTCTGGATGGTGGCAACCAAGGGCGGAATGTTGCGCTCCAAGGGATGCCCGTGCCCCTGCACGGCCTCGGTCACGGCCGTGACCGCGCCGCACTGGGTGTGCCCCAAGACCACCAGCAGCGGGGTTTTCACATGGGCCAGGCCGTACTCGATGGAACCGGCCTCGTCGGTGTTGACCACGTTACCCGCCACGCGCACCACGAAGAGGTCCATGATGCCCTGGTCGAAGAGGATTTCCACCGGCACCCGGGAGTCGGAGCAGCTGAGCACCGTGGCCAGGGCGTAGTCGGCCTGGCTCTTGGAGCCGGCCAGTTTCAACCGGGCCTTGTCCGCACGGGGGTTGTCGGCATCCCCCTTGAAGAACCGCTTGTTGCCTTCCTTGAGCTGGAAGAGCACATCCTTGGGGGTCATCTTGCTCTTGGGCTTCTCCCCACTGCAAGATAGGGAAAAAGCCAGAAACAGGACCAGCAGCACCACCCACCCCACGCGAACCAGACGCCTCATGGACCGTACCTCCTCGGTTGCAGTTTCACCGGCGGGCATCAACGCTGCCGCAGCCAGCCGGAAAGTGTACATGCCAAGCCACAGGGTCGGTCTCCGCTCTTTCTGGTCGATCCCGGAGTGACCGAGTCCTTGTACGGAAGTGCAGTGATGCGGGGGTGATGTCAAGTCCGAGCTCGGAGAAAATGCCCACCAGATTGTTTCTCGGCAAATCTCATGATCTTGCCACACCCGCCGACTCAGGATAGGTAACTGACAGACTGCGGAAACCCGGCCCAGGCCGGGTTCGCCCGGTTCCGGCACCTGTGGCACTGCCGGACCCCAGGCGGCAGTATCGCGGAACCTTTTGCCGACCCGTTTTTGGGAGGATTACATGTCCATCAATTTGATCCTTACAGCCTGGGCGGCCCTCTGCGCCGTGGCTGCCGCTGTCTTGGCCCTGCTGAGTTGGCCGGACACCCTGACCTTCAGCCTGGCCGTGGCCCTGGGTGTGGCCGCGGCGGGACTCGGACTCTACGCCCTATCCGCTCTGGCCGCGCCCCTGCGCAGAATGGCGACGCATCTGGGCCTGTCGCAAGACGGCGACAACGACGCCAAGGCCATCGAGCGCAACGTGGCCGACGTGGTGGCGCAGCGCAACGCCCTGCGCACGGAGATCTCCACCTGCAAAACGCAGTTCGACGAGGAGGTCCGGCGCTCCGAGGACGCCGTACGCCAGGCCATGGAGGCCTCACGCCTGGCGGAGCAGTCCAAGGACGAGGGCATGCGCGAGGCCGCGGCCCAGCTCGAAACCATGGTCCACAAGATCACCGAGGCCTCGGACCACCTCTCCGCGCTCACGGACAACATCATCTCCGGCGCGGACAACCAGCGTAACCGCATGCACGAAACCAGCGTGGCCATGGACGAGATGAACAGCGCCATCGCCGAGGTCTCCCGTGGCTGCACCGAGTCCGCCTCCAGCGTGGAAAACGCCAAGACCCACATCCAGGCGAGTCTGGACGTGGT
Source organism: uncultured Desulfovibrionaceae bacterium (assembly GCA_964575775.1). Lineage (GTDB taxonomy): Bacteria > Desulfobacterota > Desulfovibrionia > Desulfovibrionales > Desulfovibrionaceae > CAZFCK01. The sequence goes on along the minus strand of CAZNSV010000399.1, from coordinate 348 downwards.
CCATCGCTCCCAGGAGGCCATTGCCCGGGTCAATGCGGTGGCGGAACAGCTCAAGGGTGAAATGGCCATCCTGGGCGAACGGGCGGGCTCCATCGACCAGGTGATCAACGTGATCACGGACATCGCGGACCAGACCAACCTCCTGGCCCTGAACGCGGCCATCGAGGCGGCCCGGGCCGGAAAGGCGGGGCGGGGTTTCGCCGTGGTGGCCGACGAGGTGCGCAAGCTGGCCGAAAAGACCATGGTGGCCACCCGCGAGGTGGGCTCCACCATCCTCGCCATTCAGGAAGCCGTGCACAAGAACGTGGCAGGTATGGACGAGGTGGTGGCCCTGGCCTCCGAAGCCTC
>CAZNSV010000398.1:0-3603 GCA_964575775.1 uncultured Desulfovibrionaceae bacterium | reverse complement strand
CTTTGTCCCATCACATCCCGGTGCCCGGCTGGTCAAATCTAAGTGGCGCGGCACAACCTCAGTCGACCGTCATACCCATGCCAGAAAGGACCCCACTGTGCTGCGTCTGCTCTCTACCAAGGAAGTGGCCAAGTTCCTGGGCGTGACCGAGAAGCAGGTCTACGCCCTGATCACCGACAAGCGTCTGCCCGCCACCAAGGTCACGGGCAAGTGGCTGTTTCCCCAGCATCTGGTGGAGCAGTGGCTCGACAACAACACCCTGCATCATCCCGCGGGAGGGGCCCTGGCCACCCCCCAAGGCAACGTCCTGATCCTGGCGGGCAGCAACGACATCCTGCTGGAGCGCTGCTGCAGTCTGTACTCCCGCCAGAACCCGGATTTTCTGGCGGCCTTCGCCAACCTGGGCAGCCTCGGCGGGCTCAAGGCCCTGCGGCAGGGGCTGTGCCACGTGGCCTGCAGCCACCTTCTGCAGGACGACGAACACGACTACAACTTCGCTTTTGCCGCCGGGGAGTTGGAGCAGATGCCCGTGACCGTCAGTTTCTGCTCCCGCGAGCAGGGGTTGCTGGTGCCGCGCGGCAACCCCAAGGACGTTCGGTGTGTCGCGGATATCGTGGCCAAGGGCTTGCGCATGGTGAACCGCCCCGTGGGTACCGGCACCCGACTCTTGCTGGACCGCGAACTGCACAAGGCCGGGCTGCAGGCCCAGGTCGTCACCGGCTATGCCCACGAGGTGCAGCGGCACCTGGATGTGGGGCTCGAAATCCTGGCCGGACGGGCGGACGTGGGCCCGGCCATCCGGGCCGTGTGCTCCCTCTTGCCTCTGGACTTCGTGCCCCTCAGGTGGGAGCGCTTCGACCTCCTGCTCTTTCGCTCCACCTTCTTCGAAAAGCCCTTCCAGCTCTTTCTGAACATGCTGCACGGCAACGATTTCAAGGCCCTGGGGCAGGACGTGGCGGGCTACGACACCAGCCAGAGCGGGAGCATCCGCTATCCCGGCGAGGGCGTCTGAGGCTCCGGCATTCCTGATCAGAACAAAAATGGCCGCAGGCCGGAGCATTGTCCGACCCACGGCCTGCAATACGGCCAACAATGCCGGCGCGGCTACTGCGCGTTGGGCACGAACAGTTGCTTGCCCGAAACCTTGAAATCCGCGATGAACTGCTGGATGTCCTTGGAGGTCAGCCAGTCCGCGAATTTCACCGCCAGTTCGTGTTTCACGCTGGGGCAGTGCTGCGGCGATACTGGGATCACGGCGTACTGGTTGAACAACACCTTGTCCCCTTCCACCAGGATCTGCAGGGCCGGATTCCCGCCCTTGTCGGCCTCGTAGGCAATGTAGGTGCCACGGTCCGTGAGCACGTAGCCGCCCTTTTCCTCGGCCATGAGAATGGTCTTGATCATGCCCTGCCCCGCCTGGACGTACCACTCCGCCTTGTCGGGCACTTCCATGCCGGCAGCCTTCCACAGGGCCAATTCGGCCTTGTGGGTGCCGGAGTCGTCGCCCCGGCTGAGGAAGGGCGCCTTGGCGGCGGCAATGGCCTTGAGGCTGTCGGCCACGCTCTTGCCCTTGACCCCGGCAGGGTCGGCAGCCGGGCCGATGATCACGTAGTCGTTGTACATCACTTCCTTGCGCTCGGTGCCGAACCCGGCCTCCACGAACTTCTTTTCCGCGGCAGGGGCGTGGACCAGCAGCACGTCCACGTCGCAGTTCTCGCCCATCTTCAGGGCCTGCCCCGTACCGACGGCTGTCCACTTCAGCTCGATGCCGGCATCCTGCTGAAAGCGGGGGCCGAGCACATCCAGCAACCCGGTGTTCTCGGTGCTGGTTGTGGTGGACATCATGAGGGTCTCGGCGGCAGCGACACCGGCGGACAGGCACAGGGCCAGCAGACAGCAGAAGAAAATTCTCAACATTGGCACACCTCTTGGCTATAAGGTCACGAAAGGAGCAGGAAAAACCCGTTCCTGGGAAGCTAGCCCTTTTCGGTGCGCACAGGAACGAATAATGTTTTCATGAGATCAAATCGGACGAAAGAAGATGAAAACTGACCATAAACGCCAATAGCACCAGGTGCGGTGACGGCATAGCCCTGCGTGACCGGCCCCAGAGCTCATGCCGCTGCACAGTAGCTGCAACCTGGAGTTGGGCAAGGACCTTGGCCCCGGTCCGGGAATTGGGGGCCATGCGGCCCTGCACGCCGTCACCGGTGAAGTCCCCGCCCCCTCGGGTGCTCCAGGCGGGACCCCGAGCACGAAGGGCGGCACCGCCCTTGACCGAGGCTCCTGAGAGTGACTGCGCCAGCCCCCGGGTGCTCACGGTGTGCCGCAGGGAGTGGGAGGAGCAGCGGGTCCTGGTCGTCGAGATCCGTGCCGAGGAGCTGCGGCCCAGGCGCCAGGGGCGTGGCATCCGCTGCCCGAACCACCGGTGGGAGCGCCCCCATCTGGTGGGGGCATCTCCACAGCCAACCATGTGTCCTGGCAGGAAATTCCCCCACAAAAAAGAAAGATTGCGGACCGCATGGGGTTGTGTCAAAAATCACAAAGCCAACAGCAAAGGACCTCTTCCGGGCAGCGGGAGGCCATGCACCGTATCGCCCTTTGCGTCCTGAGAGTTGAACAGATTACAGCGGAGCGGAGGGGGCTCGCTCCGGCATCGCCGCCAAACGGCAAGACCGCAGTCCGGCCCGTTACAGGCCTGCCTGAGGATCACGGAACGAGGTCTTCACCAGGTTGGCCCAACCAACCCGGCGCGGCCAAGTGCGGCGTCGGGAACAAGGAACGTAAGGAGTGCCCCCATGTCCATCAAAGGTCGACTCTATCTGCTCTTGGTTCTCTGTCTCGTGGCGTTTGCCGCCATTCTCGGCTCCAGCTACCTGGGCAGCAGGTTCACCGAAGAGCTGACCAAGCTCGAGGAGCTGGCCCTGGAAGGCGAGATCGAGGTGCTGCAGGCCCGGCGCCACGAAAAGAACCTGATCATGCGCGACGACCTGGTCTACATCGACAAGGCCGTGGAACACCTGGACGCCCTGCGCACCATTCTGGGTCGGATTGCCGAGCTGGATCCTGAAAGGGGCGCGGATTGCCGGGCCGCCGTGGCCGGGGTCGGGGCCTTCGAGCAGGACCTCAAGGCCCTGGGGGTCACCATGGCGGAGATGGGCCTCAAGGAGGACCTGGGGCTGCAGGGGGTCTTCATCGCCGCGGCCAGGAGCATGCAGCAGCAGATCGAGACCCTGGACGACAAGGACCTGCACATCGCCCTGCTGGAGATGCGGCGCCAGGAGAAGAATTTTCTCGATCGGGGGGCGGCCTATGCCAGCCAACTGGCCACGGCCCAGTCCGCCCTGGCTACCCTGCTCGACCAGACGCCGCAGTACAAACGCGACGCGCTGCTGCGCGACTTCAGCGAGTACAAACGCAGCCTGGAGGCCTACGCCGCGGCCATGGACCGAGAGCGCGCCCTGCTGGACTTCCTCATCGAGAAGGGGCGGGCCATGGAGCCCCTGGTCCTGCAGCTCAAAGAACTCTACGTGGAAAAACGCCACTCCATCCCTCGACAACATCACGAAACTGGCTTTCGCCCTCGGGGTGAGCGTGTCCGAT
>CAZNSV010000397.1:0-3620 GCA_964575775.1 uncultured Desulfovibrionaceae bacterium | reverse complement strand
CCCGCCGATGCCCAGGCTGCGCCGCAGCAGCCAGGAAAAGGCCTGCACCACGCGCTGCAGGATGCCCCAGTGGAAGAGCAGCGCGGAGAGCGCGCTCATGACCAGGATGATGGGCAGGCCGCGAAACGCCAGGGCATAGGCCGCGCCCGGCCAGGGCTCCTGAAAGGGCAGGGGACCGCCCCCGATGTACCCGAACACGAAGGTGGTCCCGGCCCGGGTGGCGCGCTCGATGGCCATGACCAGGGCATTGAGCTGCAGCAGTCCGTCCTTGACCAGGGGCGCGTGCAGCAAGAGCAAGGCCAGGGCGAACTGCAACAGGGTCCCGGCGATGACCATCCGCAGGTCGAAACGGCGGCGGTTCTCGCTCCAGGCCCAGGCCAGGAACAAGAGGACTCCATAACCGGCTAGGCTTTGGACGTGCTCCACAAGGGCTCCTTTGGCGCCGTACGGTTCAGGGGAAGGGTGCGGGGAGAGCAAGGCGGCACGGGCTACTCGACGTTGTCCGCGTCGCCCCCACGGGGTTTGACACCCCAGCGGACCACGAGCTTTTTCACCTGGCAGAAGGGCAGGGAGTTGTGGGTCACGCCGCCGCTCACGGGATCCACCACGGTATAGCTCAGGGTGAAATTGTTCACGGCCGGGACCCTGCTCTGGGGGGGGCAGTTCGGCTGGGCGGCGAAGTCCCCGGCAGCCCGGTCCGGATTGTAGTGGCGCAGGAAATGAACGCGTCCCGAAGGCTCCGTGGCCTGCAACACCTCGGGGCTCACGTACTCCAGTTCGCTGAAGCGCTCCAGATCCACCACCATGGGCGTGTCCTGATACAGCACTTGCAGACAGATGCGGAACTGGGGATCGATGCAGGTACCCTGTTCTGGGAGCAGCAGGTCAGCGAAGCGGATCACCGCGCCGCTCCAGAGGTAGAGCTCGCCCCCTTGGGTCTGCATGGGCCGCTCCCGGCCGCTGCCGGAAGCGGCCGGGGGCGGCACCAGCACCTTGGCCGTGCAAGGGGCTGCCGTCAGCGCCCACAGGCACAGGCAAAAACAGAGACCGCGCAGGAACGTGGGCATGGCGCGCCTATTTTTTCGGCTCTTCCTCGATGTGGAACTCGATGGAATCGTCATCCTCCCCGAACACCAGGTCATGGGAGGGAGTGAAGGTCAGGTCCGCGGCCTCGTCCTCGCCGATGATGCTCCCGAGGTTGGGCTCCCGCCGGGTGGCGGCGAAGCCACGGTCCTGGTCCGTGTCCTGTTCCAGGATGAGTTCGAGTTCGCCCAGGGCCAACTCGTCCAACTCGGCATCGCTCAGGGCCGGGTCGCCCTTGGGTGCCAGGGCGGACTGGGGCTGGGGCTCGGACTCCGCGTCGTCGATGGCAAAGCCCGCGTCGTCGGACAGCTCCAGGTCCTCGCCGTCGTCCATGGAGATGACTTCCGGCGGGGTCTGCCCCACCCGGCGTACCAAGGGGATGTCCAGCTCTGTCTCGGGCTCGTCGTCCTCTTCCAGCACGATTTCGGTGTGGAAGTCAGGGGACTCGTCGTCCGGGTGCTCGTCTTCCAGGTCCAGCTCCAGGTCCGAAAGGTGCTCGATGAGCTGGTCCAGGTCCTGGTCCTCGTCGTCCAGCTGGCTGAACTCCACCCGCTGCTCCGTGGGTTCCTCGTCCAATTCGGCCTCGGGCAGGCCGAAGGAATCTTCCACGGGCTCCCCGAACCCGATGTCGGCTTCGTCGGCATAGGACAAGCCGTCATCGGCCTCGTCCCCCACGGCCATGTCGCCCAGGGTGATGTCGTCCAGGGCGGCGTGCGCACCGTGCTCCATGGGGCCGCTCGCGGCGTGGATGTCCAGGTCCAGCTCTTCTTCCAGGTCTTCCTCGCCCAGGGCCAGGTCGAGATCCGCGTCGCGATTCAGGGCGTCCAGGTCAGCCTCGTCCAGCCCCTCGTGCAGGGCCTGCAGGGCCTCGCGGGCACCTGCCGGGTCCGGTCCGGCAGGTGCGACAGGCTCGGGTTCGTCCAACTCGGGCACGATACCCAGAGAGTCGCTGAACAGGTCGCCGAGCTCCCCGGCCTCGGGTTCCGGCGCGGCTTGGGCCTCGGGGGGGCGCCCACTCAGGCGGGAAAAATCGGTCAGGATCAGGTCCTCGGCCTCCTCGTGCTCCTCTGGCTGCACTGCGGGGGGCGCGGGCACGGCCTGCTCCGCGACCTGGGGCCGAGGCTGGAAGACAATGATGTCCTCCTCGTCCTCGTCCTGCAGCCCGGGCGGCACCGCAGCTTCAGGCTCCGGCGTGGCAGGCAGGGGCTCGTCCAGCAACAGCACGTCGTCCGGGTGTTCGTCTTCCTGGGGTACGGCAGCCGGCTCCACGGTCAGGTCGAGGTCCAGAAACCCTTCATGGTCGTCCGCCGCAAGCTCCGGTTCGGGCTCGAACTCGGGCCCGGCCTCGGCCTCGGGCACGGGGATGAAGGACAGCTCCTCGTCCCCCAGGGTCTGTGCCTCCAGGGCGCCAAAGTCGTCCAGTTCCGCATCCAACAGGGGCGCGGCCGCGTCGAAGTGCTCCGGCACCTCGGCCGTGGCTTCCAGGTCGCTGAAGTCGAGCTCGCCCAAATCGGTTTCGTCCCTGTCCGGTTCTCCCAGCACCAGACCCGTGTCCGCCTCCTCTTCGGGGCCGAAGCCGGGCAACAGCAGGTCCTCCAGCCCGGCCAACTCGGCCTCATTCCCGTGCATGGGCGCGGGAGGGGCTGTCTCCTCGGCATCCGCCGGGGCCTCGAGCAACAGCTCATCCTCGCTCAGGGGCTCGCCCAGGTCCATGTCAGAGACGTCCAGGGGGTACTCCTCCAGGGACTCGGCCAGGGGGGGTGACGCGGGCGCAGGCTCTCCAGTGGCGAAAGGCGATACGTGGTCGTCCTCGTCGGACAGCAGCAGCAGGTCTTCCGCCTCCGCCTCGGGTTCCGGGGCCTCGGCGGGTTCTTCATACACGGGCTCGAAAAGCAGTTCCCGCTCCTGTTGGGGGGCGGTTTCCTCGGCCGTGTCCGAACTCCAGTCCAGGGTGAAGACTTCCTCTTCGTCCAGGTGCAGGGTGGCTTCGGGTTCCGGCTCCGCCAACGTGGGAGCGGCCATGGCTGCCGCCGTCGCTGCTCCAGCGACTACACCGGCGGCCACTCCGACAGCGGCGGAAGGCGGGGCGCTTTCGAAACCGCCCCTTGTGGGGGCGGCGGGGGGCGGCGACTCGTCCCAGACCTGGGGCGCGGGCCGGGGAGCTGCCGGGGCCTCGACCCGAGGCGGCAGGGACCGTTCAGCCTCGGCCAGGCGCTGCAGGGTCGCGGTAGTTTCCGCCTGGGAGCGGACCAGCAGTACCAGCTGATCGCGGATCTGGGTCACGTGCTCCTGCAGGCTGTCCTGCTCGGGGTGCAGCACCCGGATCACGTCGTCCAGGCTGCGCAGGACCCTGTAGAACATCACCAGCAGGGCTGCGAAACAAATGAGGATGAACAACAAGATGGGATTGTATCCTTGCAGCATGGCCCCCAAGATTTCCATTTCGTCCTCGCTTGATCTTCGCTAAAGTGGCTGCCTTGGCTCCACGATTCATGATCAGTACACGACCGCTACCATAAGGTGTCATAGAAAGCAAA
>CAZNSV010000396.1:0-3620 GCA_964575775.1 uncultured Desulfovibrionaceae bacterium | reverse complement strand
GACATCCGCCTGCCCGACGGCAACGGCCTGGAGGCCCTGCCGCGTATCCGCGAGAGTGCCAACGACCCGGAAGTGATCATCCTCTCGGGCACCGGAGACCCGGACGGCGCGGAACTGGCCATCCGCAGCGGCGCCTGGAGCTACATCACCAAGCCCCCGACCTTGAGCAAGATCCAGCTCCCGGTGCAGCGGGCCGTGGAATACTGGACCAAGAAACAGGGCAGCCGCCCCTTGCGCCTGCTGGAGCGCGGGGCCATCGTGGGTGAAAGCCGCGCCATTCTGCATTGCCTGAAGATTGTGGCCCAGGCCGCGGACAGCGACTGCAACGTGCTCATCTCCGGCGAGACCGGAACGGGCAAGGAGCTCTTTGCCCGGGCCATCCACGCCAACAGCGCCCGGGCCAAACGCCCCTTCGTGGTGGTGGACTGCGGAGCCCTGCCCGGAAATCTGGTGGAGAGCATCCTCTTCGGCCACGAGAAAGGTGCCTTCACGGGGGCGGACCGCTCCACGCAAGGCCTGCTCAGCCAGGCCTCGGGAGGTACCCTGTTCCTGGACGAGGTGGGCGAGCTGCCCATGTCCATCCAGAAGGCCTTCCTGCGGGTCTTGCAGAACCGCAGCTATCGCCCCGTGGGAGGATTGCGGGAGCAGACCAGCGACTTCCGTCTGGTGGCCGCCACCAACCGCAATCTCGAAGAACTGGTGCAGACCTGGGCCTTCCGGCAGGACCTGCTCTTCCGCTTGCGCACCATCGGCATCGAACTGCCCCCCTTGCGAGAGCGCAAGGGCGACGCCAAACGCATCGCCTGCCACTGGCTGCAACAGCGGGCGCAGCAGGACCAGACCCCCACCAAGGCCTTTGCGCCGGAATTGTTCGAGGCCCTGGAAGAATACCGCTGGCCGGGCAATGTGCGTGAATTGATCAACGCCCTGGAGCACGCCCTGACGGCCTCGCGGGGCGAAACCATCCTGAGCCCGCGCCACCTGCCCGTGGAGATCCGGGCGCAGCTGGCGCGCAACCTTCTGGAGGAGCGCACCCCCGGCGTGACGGGCGATCCAGCGCCTGCCCCCACGGAACCGCTGCGCCCCCTGCAGGAGCACCGCAACGCGGCCCTGGAGCGACTGGAGCGGGAATACCTGACCCGCCTGATGCAAGAAAGCGGCGGGGATATCCGACGGGCTTGCAGCATTGCCGGGCTGTCACGACAACGCCTCTACGCCCTTCTGAAACAGTACGGCATCGCCCGGGAGCAGGTGCCCGGGAGCAAGGTTTGAATCCAAGGAAACACAGTGGCATGCTCGGCCAGAGCCTTGGGCCCCAGGGTGACGGCATACGTTCTGGAGCCGCACCAGAGCTTCTGGCTCCTCGCCCATGGAGCGTTGGTTGTCGATCAACACGGGTTGGCCTGTCGGAGGCATGCAGTCTGCAGGCACTGGCAATTGCCAAGATTGCACCTCCGTTGGCAAAGCGCATCTCCAGTAACAGTGACATGAGGCGGCAATTCCCGTCGACAGACACCCGCAGCAGGACACGCCTGCCCCGCGATCATGGGGTAGTGTGCAGAGTCTTCAGCAAACAGAAAAACCCCCGGCGATGTGCGAGTCGCCAGGGGCAAAACCCGGGAGTGGTATACCCATTCGGTAAATCCACTCTCTATGTCAGAGGTTCACTTTCATGTAACCTCGTAGAATCGTTTGGCGTCCCCAAGGGGATTCGAACCCCTGTTACCGGCGTGAGAGAGCGACCCTGAGCCCGAATTAGGCCGAATTCCACCGAGTTATGACGAGCTTCACGGCCGTTTCCGGGGTAAACCGTTTCCGAAACCGTTTCCGGTGTAGAACTGCCGGAGGGCTGCATCAAACCCTCAGTTTCATTTTGCCTGGTAGTAAGCATCCAATCGTCAGCCGTCCTCGCCTCGGCGGGGTCGTAAATCTAGTGTCCGCTAAGCCGGGCTTCTACCACGTCCCATGACAGCAAAGGGACAGCGAGAAAACGGATGCGGTGGGGTTCCCGGCAGATCGCCCAGAATCAGTAAGTGGGAGGAGGTCAGGGATGCAGACGAAACAGTCTAGACGGAGTTTCCTCAAGATGACGGCTCTCTCCGGAGGAGCCTTAGCCGCTGCGGGCATTGGCATCCCATACGCCTTGGGCGAGTCCAGGGCGTGCTTCGAGTTGAACGACAGCTTTTGGGCCCTGGAAAAACCCCCGCCCAGCCTGCCCTTGAGCGAGGATCTGACCGTGGACGTCGCCATCATTGGGGGCGGTTACACCGGTCTTTCCTGCGCCTGGCATCTGGCCAAGGACGCCCCTGGGCTGCGCGTTATCCTGCTGGAGGCGCGGCAGATCGGACACGGCGCTTCGGGAAGACATGGCGGCATGGTGATGCCCCAGACCGGCGTGGAGTCCTTCGAGATTGCCAGCGACCTGGAGACTCACAAGCTGGTCTACGACTTGACGGTCAAGGGCATGGCCTCGTTGCGAAGGCTGGTTCAGGACACCGGCGTGGACTGTGATCTGCAACTGGACGGGTATGTTCATACCTTTTTGGACGAAGAAGATCAGCAATATTACGAGGAGTATGTGGAGCAAGCGGTGAGGGCCGGGCTTCCCCTTGAACTGATGGACGAGGACGAAACCGCCCGGGAGTTGGGGACAGAGGTATTCGCGGGTGGTGTTTACGACCCTAACGGCGGCTCGGTGCACGCCATGAAGCTGGTAAAGGCCCTTGCCAAGGCGGCCTTGGACGCCGGTGTGCGTATCTTCGAGGACAGCCCGGTGGTGGACATCGAAGAAAGGGAGACCCTCGTCCTGCGCGTCGGCGCTGGAAACCGCACCGTGCGCGCCAGGGCCATTGTGTTGGCGACCAATGGTTATACCTCAAAGCTGGGATATTTCAGGAACCAAGTCATGCCGCTGCATGTCCAGACCGCAGTCACGCCACCTCTGACCGCCGGACAGATCGCCGACATCGCCTGGGATAGCCGCCTGCCGTTTTTCGATTCGCGCAACGCCCTGTACCATGTCGTGCTGACCCCCGATGACCGCATAGTCATCGGCGGGGGCAGCGCGGAGTATTTCTTCGGAAATGGCTTGTGCTATCGTGGCAATCTGCCCGCCATGGCCGACATGATGCGCGGTGAACTCGGGCGTATGTACCCCGCCTTAAGAGGCATCAGCTTCGACTACGTCTGGAACGGGATTTTGGGTGTTTCGTACTATGGCGCGCCGAGCGTCGGCGTGACGGGAAAATTCCGCAATATTTATTACGGGCTGGCCTACAGCGGACAGGGGGTCAACCTTTCGTTTCTTTTCGGAGAGGTCATCGCCGCATTGCATCAGGGGCAAAAGCATCCCTGGTTGGAGACTCCGTATGCGGGGGATTCTCTTCCCTACATCCCACCCGAACCCTTTCGCTGGATTGGGGCGCAGTTTGCCCTCAAGTACTATGACTGGGAAGACAATCGTTAAGGTCGAGTCGTAGGGGCTCTGCGTGCAAGCCGCGGCAACGCTGCTGCCCCTGGCCAGGGTGCTGCAACAAGCCCTCAGCGGGCCATTTTCTTGAGGGGCGGCACAAGGGGCGACCTCGACCATCGGGTCATTGACGCGGGAGGACCTGGAGGCG
>CAZNSV010000395.1:0-3622 GCA_964575775.1 uncultured Desulfovibrionaceae bacterium | reverse complement strand
GCTGTCCAAAGTGTCGCTGGATATCGTGAAGATCGAGGACAACCTGCGGGCCAAGGTCAAGGAGATCGCGGCCCGGCGCTTCCGGCGGCCCACGCCCGCACGGCCCGCCACTGCGGCCCGGACCGATGGCGCGGCCCCGGCCGCACCGGTGCGCAAGCGGCCCGCCCCTCCAGCGGGGGGGCGCGTGGTGCGCGACATCGTGACCATCGGCGTCTCCACCGGGGGCCCTCCGGCGGTGCAGAAGGTGCTCTCCAAGCTGCCCGCTTCGTTCCCGGCGGCCATTCTCATTGCCCAGCACATGCCCGAGGCCTTCACCGGCCCCTTTGCCAAACGGCTGGACGGCATGTGCAAGATCAACGTGAAGGAGGCCGAGCACGGGGAGCGCATGGCCGCGGGCACGGCCTACGTGGCGCCCGGCGGCAAGCACCTGCTCATCGAATCCAAGATCAGCCGCATGGATATCGTGATCTCGCAGGAACCCAAGGAACTGCTCTACAAACCTTCGGCCAACGTGCTCATCGAGTCCGCGGCCAAGGTGGCGGGACGTCGGACCCTGGGGGTGATCCTCACGGGCATGGGCAACGACGGGATGGAAGGCATCCGCGCGTTGAAGCAGTGCGGGGGCAAGGCCCTGGCCCAGAGCGACGCCACCTGCGTGGTCTACGGCATGCCCAAGGCTATCGTGGACGCAAAACTTGCCGATGAAATCGTGGATATCGACGATATGGCGGATGCGATCCTGAGCAACATTTACACACCGTAAGGCCAGCTCCGCCGCGGCCGGGTCACGGGGGGGCACCCGCAGCCCCCGGCAGGACGGCGGAAGGAAGACACTCAAGCCCCAGCAAGGGGGCCTCCAGGGAGTCGCTGCCATGACTGAATTGGACGCCGTAAAAAAACTGCTCGCCAGCGGTGACACCGATCTGATCCGTGAAGGGGCCTACGTCGCCGGTGAAGGCAAGCACGCGGAGTGCATCCCCCTGCTGGCATAGCACCTGCAGAGCCACAATCTCGGGGTGCAGGAGGCCGCGGACCAGGCCCTGCGGCTCATCGGCGGGCCGGAAGCGGTGCATGCCGTGATTCCCCTGCTGCGTTCGGACGAAGCGCCGGTGCGCAACCTGGCCATGGACATCCTGCGCGAGATCGGCGGCGAGGACGTCGGCGCCCTCACGGCCCTGCTCCATGACGAAGACCCGGACATCCGCATCTTCATGGCGGACATCCTGGGCTCGTCCGGTCATGTGGTGGCCGTGCAACCCCTGTGCAAGGCCCTGCTCACGGATCCGGAAGTGAACGTCCGCTATCAGGCCGCGGTGAGCCTGGGCAACCTGGCCCAACCCCAGGCCGCCCAGTGCCTCAACCGCGCCATGGCCGACGAGGAATGGGTCCAGTTCGCCGTGATCGAGGCCTTGACCAAACTGCGCGACGAGTCTTCAATCAACGCCCTGACCAAGGCCATGAACAAGAGCACGGACCTGGTCTGCTCCATGATCGTGGACGCCCTGGCCGAGATGGGCAACATCAAGGCCGTGCCCCTGCTGCTCAAGCGCATGGGCGAGTCGCCTGCGGCCCTGCGCAACAAGATCGTCAAGGCCATCGTCCACATCCTCGGGGGGCGCTCCCTGACCATGCTCACGGACAACGAGCGCGAACACTTCCGGGTCTATGCCCTGGCCGCCCTGCAGGACGAAGACACCGAGATCCAGGACGCCGCGGCCCAAGGCCTGGCTTTCGTGGGGGGCGAGGAGGCCGCCACCGCAGTGCTGGCCCTGGCCGAGGACCTGGAGCCCGTGAGCGATCAGGAGCGGATATTCAAGCTGGCCCAGTGTCTGGCCTCCATCGGCCAGACCCGGGCCTTGCGGGATGCCGTGCAGGGCGGCAGTTGGAAGGCCGGGATGGTGGCCATCCAGGCTCTGGAGCTTATCGGCGACCCCCAAGGCGCGGAGCTGCTCTGCCAGGTCTTCTGGACCAAGGACCGGGAGATGCAGCGGGGCATCATCGACGCCCTGGCCACGCTGGCCCGTCCGGAACAGCGGCAATTCTACCTGGACGTGCTGGAGCGGCACAACGACGGACACGTGCTCAAGGGTGCCTTGCGCTTCCTGGGCACCGTGACCAAGGAGCCGGAGGACGGCGCCAAGCTCTTTCCCCTGCTGGAGCACCCCTACGACGACGTGAAGGAAGCGGCCCTGGAGGCCTGCGTGGTCCTCAACGGCCCGGAGATGCAGCAGCGCTTCAAGGACCTCTTCCAAAGTCCCGAGCCGCTGCACCGCTTCATGGCCGCCTACGGGTTGGGGCGTCTGGGCCCCCTGGAGAATCTCGAGGAACTCAAGCTGGCCCTGGAGGATGAATTTCCCGACGTGCGCAAGGTGGCCCTGGAGGCTCTGGGCACGGTCTGCAACGTCCTGGGTGACGATTTCGAACTGGTGCTGGCACGGCTCAACGATGAGGTGCGCGAGGTGCGTCTGACCGTGGTGCAGCTTCTGGGTTCTGCCTGCTGTGTGGAAGGGGTGGAGAAGTACCTGCTGCAGGCCCTGGAAGACGAGGACGACTGGGTGCGCATTCGGGCCGTGGAGGCCCTGGGCGAGCGCAAGGACCCCAAGGTCCTGCCCCAACTCATGCCGCTCCTGGAAAGCGAGAATACCTTGCTGCGACTCAAGGTGGTGGAGGCTCTTGGTCAGATCGGTGGCAAGACCGCCTTCCGCGCCCTGCTGGAAATGGTCAACAGCGAAGACCCGGAACTGCAGGCCGCGGCGGAAGACGCCCTGGAGCGCATCAAGGACCAGCCCGAAGAGGGAGAATAAATGTCTGCGCTTTTTTCGGATTCCATATCCCTGCGCAAGGCCGCCACGCTCAACGACGAGGAGTTCAAGCAGCTGCGGGACTTCATCTACGAACAGAGTGGCATCTATGTTGCGGACAACCGGAAGTATCTCATCGAGAACCGTCTGGCCGGTCGGTTGAAGGAGCTCAATCTCAAGAGCTTCGGGGAGTATTACTACTACCTGCGCTACGACACCAACCGCAAGACCGAGCTGAACCGGCTTTTCGAGTCCGTGACCACCAACGAGACGAGTTTCTACAGGAATCCGCCCCAGCTGAAGGTCTTCCAGGACAAGGTCCTGCCCGAGGTGCTGGAAGAGCAGCGCAAGAAGGGCACCAAGCGGCTGAACATCTGGTCCGCGGGGTGCTCCACGGGCGAGGAACCGTACACCCTGGCCATCATCCTGCTGGAGGTGCTGGGCAGCGAGGTCCTGTCCTGGAACATCAAGATCACGGCCAACGACCTTTCCGAGGCCGTGCTCCAGGCCGCCCGGCGCGGGCTCTACAACGACTACACCCTGCGCACCACGCCCAAGGAAATCATCACCAAGTACTTCACCAAGGAAGGGGCGGTGCAGAAGATCAAACCCGAGGTCAAGCGCCTGGTCAGCTTCGGCCAGATCAACCTGAGCGACCGTCTGGCCGTGAAGCGGGTGGACCGCTCCCAACTCGTGTTCTGCCGCAACGTGATCATCTATTTTGACGACGACATGAAGAAGCGCGTGATCTCGGCGTTCTACGACAACCTGCTCCCCGGCGGCTTCCTGTTCATCGGGCATTCCGAATCCCTGCACAACAT
>CAZNSV010000394.1:0-3622 GCA_964575775.1 uncultured Desulfovibrionaceae bacterium | reverse complement strand
GGGGCTGGGCGGCACAGTGACCGCCGTGGAGGCCGTGGCCCAGGACCTGTTGCGGGCCGATTCCTGGGCCCTGTGGAATCTGTCCCGGGACGCCAAGCAGGGCTTCGTGTCCCGCAACTGAAGCGCCGCGTACTCGGGCAGGCCTGGCCGGTTCGCGCGCGGCCGAGGCCGCTTGCAGCCCAGGAAATAAAACGATACTTTTGGTACGGGTTTTTCTCACACCGCGAGGTACTGCGATGCAGCGAACGACAGGGGCGGCTTCGCTTTCCGAGGGCAATGCCGGGTTTTGCTCCCGCAACAGGACAGTGGCCCGGGTGACCTGGGTGGGCCTGTGGCTCAACCTGGGCCTGGCCCTGCTCAAGATCGGGGCCGGGATCGGGGCGGGCAGCCAGGCCGTGCTGGCCGACGGGATCCACAGCCTGTCGGACCTGGTCACGGACGTTGTGGTGCTGGTGGGGCTGCGCTATTGGACCGCGCCCCCGGATGAACGGCACCCCCACGGCCATGGCCGCATCGAGACCCTGGTCACGGTGTTCATCGGCTGCGCCTTGCTGGCGGTGGCCCTGGGGCTGGGCTACGGCGCCCTGGCCGGGGTGCGGGCGGAAGGATTGGCCGCGCCGGGCTGGGTGGCCTTCTGGGCGGCCCTGCTCTCGCTGGGGGCCAAGGAGGTCCTCTATCGCTGGACCATGGTCAAGGCGCGGGAAACCGGCTCCGCGGCCCTCAAGGCCAATGCCTGGCACCACCGCTCGGACGCCCTGAGCTCGCTCCCCGCTGCCCTGGCCGTGGCCGTGGCGGCGGTGTTCCCCGAGTGGTCCTTCGTGGACCGGGTGGGGGCCTTCGTGGTCTGCCTGTTCATCCTGCAGGCGGGGGGGAAGATCACCTGGCCGGCCCTGGAGCAGCTCATCGACCGTGGCGCCACGGAAGAGCAGATCCGCCGCATCGAAGAGGTGGCCATGCAGACCGGGGGGGTGCAGGAGGTGCACGCCGTGCGCTCCCGTTATCTGGGGCAGGGGCTGCAGGTGGACCTGCACGTGCTGGTGGATCCGGAGCTCACGGTTCGGGAGGGGCACGTCATTGCCGAGAAGGTCAAGGTCAGGCTCCTGGAGCTCTGCGGCAGCGTCCAGGACGTGGTGGTGCACCTGGAGCCCTATTTGCCCCCCGAGGCCCGGGACGACAGCTGCTGAGCCTCCCGGTCGGTTCGGACGCCGTCTTGCACCATGAGCAGCACCCCGCCCAGGACCAAAGCGCCCCCAACGTACCCCATGGGGCGGAACACTTCATCCCACCAGAGAAAGGCCAGCAGTGCGGCGGCCACGGGTTCCAGGTTGGCGGTGACCGCCACCCGGGTGGGATCCAGGAGCTTGAGCCCGGCGCAATAGGCCATGTAGGCGCCGTAGGTGGCGAAGAGCCCGAGAAAGAGGAACACGCCCCAGGGCACCCAGCCGCCCGGACCGCTCAGGGGGGGCCAGGTGGTGAACTCCACGAAAGGCAGCAGACCCAGGGCGCCCACGGGCAGGGTGTAGAGATAGAGCGTGGCGGCGCTGTAGTCGCGCAGGTAGCGTTTGCCGAAGATGTAGTGCAGGGCGTAGGTCAGGCCCGAGAGCAGGCCGAAGCCCACGCCCGTGAGGCTCACCTGGCTCAGGTCGAGGACGCCCTCGCCGGGGGCGCTGCCCACGCAGACCAGGGCCGCGCCGCACATGGCCGTGGCCAGGGCCAGGAGCTTGAGCGGGGTCAGACGCTCCCGGAAGACCAGCCGCGAGAGCAGGGCCACCCAGGCCGGGGCGGTGTAGAGCAGCATGGAGGCCTGGGCCGCGCCGCCTTCCTTCACCGCGATCTGGTAGGCCCCGAAAAAGAGCGAGACCCCCACCAGGCCGAAGAGCAGCAGTATGGGCAGGTCCCTGGCTTTGACCCGCCAGAGCCCCAGGGCCAGGCAGTGGATCAGGAAGAAGAGGCTGCCGCAGAGCGCGCGCCAGAAGGCGGTTTCCAGGGGCGTGGCCCCGGCCGCGAAGGCGAACTTGGCCACGGGCCCCAGTCCGGCCCAGAGCAGAGCCGCACAGACCACGAACAGATAGCCGCGAAGCGCCATGCCTGCCTCTCGTTGCAGTTGGGTGGTGCGCGCCGGACCGCAACCGGGAGCGGGCGCGGTCGAGGGCGCACCATAGGCTGTAACCAGGCGCCTTGCAAGGAAAAAGCGCAGGCGGCCAAGCTCAGGTGGGGTCGTACATCAGGTAGTCCGTGAGCTCGATGAGTTCGCCGTCCTCGCTGCCGCGTTGCAGTTCGGCGTCGTATTCCCGGGCCAGCTGCTGCAACTGCCGCTCCAGTCGGCTTAGGTCCGCGTAGTAGGCGGCGGTGACGGCGTTGCCGTGCAGCAGGGTCAGGGCCCGGCCCAGGGTGTCGAGAGCGGGTACGGGGCAGGTTGCCAGCAGGGGGGTGGGGCGGGCTTCGGACATGATCGCTTCCTCGTGGTGTCGGGTCTCCGGCAGTTTGTGCGCACTTGGCCGGAGCCTAGCAAGGAGCGGACCATCCCCCCCGAAGCAGGATGTGTGCCGCAGGGGGGCTTGAGCCCGCCTCGTGAAGCGGGTATGGAGTGATCCGGTAGAAGAAACAGGAGGATTCCTATGTTCCGTTCAGTGGTGGTCTCTTGGCTTGGTGTGCTGGTGTTGTGCCTGCTCGCGGCACTGCCGGTCCGGGCCTCGGAGGTGGAGCTGTACAACAAGGTCAACGACGCCGTGCGGGCCCAGAGCGCCGGAGACTATTTCACGGCCTTTCAACTCTACACCCAGCTCATCGATTCCGGGAAGCTGGCCGACGATCCCAAGATTCTCGCCTACCTGCACAACAACCGGGCCGTGATCTGGCTGCAGCGCGACAACGAGACGATGGCTTTCGCCGATTTCCAGAAGGCCATGGAACTGGCTCCCGACCCCACGACTTACTACAATCGGGCCCTGATCTATGCCGACCGGGGGCGCAAGGCCGAGGCCCTGGCCGATCTGGAACAGGCCATCCGGCTTTTCCCGCGCTACGCCAAAGCCTTCGAGTTGCGCGGGCACCTGATGCTGGAGACCGGCAACACCGCCCAGGGGCGCAAGGATCTGGCCAAGGCGCGGGAACTCAAGATGAAGATCGCCTTCCTGGGCCCTGGGGAGTACACGGCCAAGGGCCATGCCCAGGAGGATACCGCCCCCGAACCCATGCCGCAGTTCGGCAGGGAAAGCCGACGGGTGGAGTAGGGCGTCGTGGGGCTGGTCAAGTGTCCGGATTGCAACCGGGAGGTCTCGGAGAGTGCCCCGGTCTGCATTCATTGCGGACGCCCCAAACCGGCGGAGCAGCCCAAGAAGCCCGACACAGCCCCTCCCAAGAGAAAGAAACCCAAGCCCGACGTGGTGCTGACCCTGCTCGGCGGGCTCCTGCTGGCGGCGGCCCTGGTCAGCCTCATCGGCGGGCAGGCCGCCCAGGCCGGAATCGGCCTGCTGGCCGGGCTGGGCTGCGTCCTGCTGGGGGCCTTGTGGGGCTGGCTGACCAGGGACTGACAGGCCGCAGTAGCGGTCGGGCACGCTCGGAACAAAGGACAGGGGCATGAAAAGCTATCGCAAGGAGCTGTGGTTCGAGGTGCCGGCGC
>CAZNSV010000393.1:0-3656 GCA_964575775.1 uncultured Desulfovibrionaceae bacterium | reverse complement strand
CCACATCCCCCTTGTCGTTTTCCCGGGCGGCCGCCTACACGGCGACCGCCAGTTCCCGATCGGTGGTTTCCGCAAAGGGATCCGAATCGGCGGCCTCGAGGATGAGGGTCAGTGTCCGCTGGACATCTGCCAGCACCTGCATGATGGCCTTGCCGACGTTACCGTCCTTGGCGTAGCCCTTGATGTACTCGTAACCGTGGTAAATGTAGCCCGTATAACCGTAGAGGTGGCAGAGAGTCGCGGCGACCGTTTCGGCCACGCATTCCCGATCCGATTCCTGCCCGCGGCCCTGCTTCGGCCGGAAGGTATTGTGCACCGCGTGGGCCAGTTCGTGGAACCAGGTCCGTACGTCGTGGGTGCACAGCATGATGCGGTTTCCGGACGGGCTGAAATACCCACGGTAGTCACCCAAACACGGTCCGTAATCCACGCGCACCCCGTAAGCTTCCGCAACTTCCCGCAACGGGGGTAGTTGCTCCGGGCTGTAATCGTAGGTCTCCAGGTTGGCGCCCTCGGTGTCTTCGACGGCGAAGACCGGGATAGCCTTGAAGCCGACGATGATGATCCGCTCCGCCTCGTTACCGTCAGCATCCGTTTCGGTGATCTTCCGGGTGACGGGTCCGAGGATGTAGATTGCTTTAGCGCCCTTGCGGACCTGCCGCCCCACTTCCTGCCACTGGCGGTAGCCGCGGGCGTCAGTGGTGCCGGCGCTCACGCACAGCAATTGGTTTCCCAGTGACCAGCGGGACATGGGCGCTGCGGTTTCCTTGGCGTGGATGACGGTCTGGGCGATGGCTGCGGGCAGGTCACCCCGTTCAAACATACCGATGATGGCGTCGATGGCACCCTGTACCCGATCCTGCGTGTTGGCGCTGTTGCTGGTGTACTTCCGAGTCTTTGCCTTCATGGGTGTCCCCTCCGTTGTGCCGTGCGGCATGTTCTGGGGACATCATAGCGCGGTAGCTAGCTACCACGCAAAGTTCAAATACGAGCGTTTTTGCTCGTTTGGTAGCTAGCTACCCGCTGTTTGTTTCCTTCCCTCCGTTTTTCTTTGTTTTTTCACCATTTTCGTCAACACCGAGTTCCCGACATATGAGCGCGCGCACCCAGGCCTGCACCGGTATGCCAGTCTGCCTGCAATGATCTTCGACCGCTTTACGCAATTGTTCTTGCATCCGTACCTGTAGCTGTACGGTACCTGCTTTGTACTTGTTCGGCAATTCGCGCTCCTCCTTTCACGCGATTATACCATGGTAGGTAGCTACTGCATACAAGCATGTTGTGATCGGAGTCTGGCCGGAGTCTGTAACAACATGATCGCCATCCGCGCGAAACAGCATGAGGGAAGGGAAAATGAAATGTAAAAAATTAGTATATCAAATGGGCAGAGAAATGGGCGCGAAAATGGCCAACAGCAAAGGGGGAGCCGGCGCGGCGCGGCAGTCCCGCGCGGCATCACCGCCAGGTGCTGAAATGATGGTGGAGGAGATGCCGGAATGGGACTGACGGATTCGGTACTGCCGCGCGGGCAGTATGGGTGGCTATGGACCGCCGAGCGTACTGCAGATGGAACGCCGGCGGGGATCGTCGCGCTCGCTAAGCGCGCTGGGCTGCGCGGGATTCTGGCCAAGTACCACGAAGGTAGCGCTCGCAAGGCCGCGCGTGGCCCGGGAGACTGGGCCCGCAACTTCCGCGCCCTGGTGCAGCCATGTGCGGAGGCCGGCCTACTCCTGATCCCATGGGCCTATACGCATCCGGACGATTACAGGCCTGACGTGATCGAGGTGATCGCCGAAGCGGTGGCCACCAGTGCGCCCGCAAACCCGCAGCGGTTCTACATCTTCGACCCGGAAATTGAGTTCGACAGGGATGCGGAGGCGGCCGCCAAGACGCGGATGCTGTTCGCTACCCTGTCGGACCGGGGCGTGCGCGGCCGGTGGCTCTACAGCAGTTGGGGTTGGGTGGACCAGCACCCCAGCTTCCCCTGGGCCGCGTGGCAGGAGAATTGTGAGGCCTTCCTGCCGCAGGCATACCCGCGCACGATGCAGGTGCCGAATCCGGACCTGGTTTGGAATCGGGCCTACGGCGGCGCGCAATTTGGTGGGCCCCAGGCCCGCGGGTGGACAGGGCCTCAAGGATTCCGGGCCCTGAAACCGGAGAGGCCCATCATTCCTGCCTTCGACATCTACGATAACGTAATCCCGCGACTGGCACACTTGGCTGCTAACTGGGGCGCCCCGGCGGTAAGCTGGTGGGTGATGGACTCCGCCGGGGAGCAGACCATCGCGCAGCTTGCCGCGACGTCGTACGCCAGTTCCAAGGCCGAACCCGCGCCGCCGGTGATCGACAATCCGCCTACCCCGTCGGAAACCGAACAGCTCCGCGCCGACCTGGCCCGGGAGCGCGCCCGGGCGGATGACCTGCAACGCCGGCTTGACCGGATTACCCGGATTGCCCGTGGAGAGGAGGGATGACCGGTGCCAAGGGTGCGCGTTGGCGTCCGCGTGGACGGTGACCCCAAAACCGTAGATGACGTGTTGAAAAGCGTAGACGAGGCCCTGGCCAAGCATGGCCTGAAGGCCGGGGCGGAGGAACGCAAACCAAATCAGACTTACGGTGAGCAGCTCGTCCGTCGCGAGTATACGACGGGGTAGGAGGGCAGCATGGGGCCCGCATGGTTACGGGCAATCACCGTGATGATCGTGGCCGCGGCGCTCGCCGTGTCGGCATGCACTCCAAGCCCGCCGGCGCCGCCGCAGCGCGCCGTGGAGCAGGTGACGCACCAGCCGGTTTCGCAATCGCCACCGGCACCGTCGACGTCGACCGAGCCGCCGGCATGTCTGGCCACCCTGATGATGCCCGACGACCCCGTGCCCATCGTGGGCGTGCGCGAGGGCGCCCGGATTGCGGCTTACCTGCACTGTGTTGGGGTGGACTCCCCGCCAACTACCGCTGTGGTGCGAGCAGAACAGGCCGGGGCATCCAGGGTGCTCATGCTGATGCCGGCCGAGCCCTATTTCGACGGCTCCGTGTATTACGTTGGGGTGACCACTGCCGGGCCCCCGGGTGACTGGGTTTACCGCTTTGACCTGAGCGGCGTCACCGTGGCCCGGGTGCCGCTGCGGGTGGTGGCAGCACCAACTGCCCCGGGGCAGCCGGCACCCGACCCCGCCGGGCCCCGCCAGTGAGGTGATCCGCATGTATCGCTTGGGTGACGTCGTGGCCATTCTGGCGGGCGTGCTGGTCCTGGCCGCCCTGGTGCTGATCGGGCAGGGCCGGTGCTGAGAGGGGGTGATGCCTTCTGAATCAGCGGATTGAGTGGAAGGGCGACGTGATGGTCTGGATGAACCCAAACGCGGCGGCAGCCGCCGGTTGCGGATTGCCCGGGTTCCACAACGGCTACCAGTGACCCGGCCGTCCGGGCGGTGAGCCCGCGGCGGCTGTGACCGACTAATCGCGATAGGTGTTGAGAACATGGGCTGCTGGAACATGACAATCCTGGGCGTTGGGGCGCATCACAACGCGGATTACCCCAACGACGCCAACAAGCTCTTTGAAAAGTTCGTGGCGGAGTTGCGGGCGGCCGGACACACGGTGGAGCACGCCTCCTTCACCCATGGTGGGCGGGATGTGGTTGACCCTACCGCCTCAGATCC
>CAZNSV010000392.1:0-3689 GCA_964575775.1 uncultured Desulfovibrionaceae bacterium | reverse complement strand
AGCGCGGCTGCCGCATCTGCACCGCGCGGGTGGGCGTGCTGGGGCTGACCTTCAAGGAAAACGTGCCCGACCTGCGCAACACCCGGGTCATCGACGTGGTCAAGGAGCTGCAGGAGTACGGCGTGGAGGTGCTGGTGCACGACTCCATGGCCGATCCCGAGGAGGCCCGCGAGGAATACGGGCTCGAACTCTGCGGTTTGGAGCGGCTGACCCAGCTCGACGCCGTGATCCTGGCCGTGCCCCATCGGCAGTACCTGGAGCTGAGCACCGAAACCCTGCGGGGTTGGTTCCGCGACCCGCAGCGGGCCGTGTTCCTGGACATCAAGGGTGCCATGGACAAGGCCGCGTTCCTGGCCCAGGGCTTCAGCTACTGGCGGTTGTGATCATGCGCACCATGGCACGGGAAGCCGCGCAGCACGCCGGCCAGGGAGGGGGCATGGAAGACGGGCACGAGCGTATCGTCTGCTGGAACGACTGCTGACAAGGCTACACGGAGGCGAGTTTCCGTCTCCTCGACCTGCAGCCCGGCCAACGGCTGGAGCTGGAAATCGCGCCGGACCAACAGCAGAAGATGCAGGCCATCATCCGTTTGCGCAAGGGGCGTGTGGTGGCCGAAGAGCCCCTGCAACTCGGGCGCAGACTCCTGCTTGTGGAAAAGAAATGACCCGCCGGGCGCATTCCGGCGGATGAACCGCACCTGACAGTCGGGCGGGCAACGGGAAACGGGTTCCCGGGGCTTGCCCCTGCAGGGCATTAACAGGTACTGGGAGCACATGCGCGAGCTTTACGGCTTTCTCGAGGCGGAGCAGCCTCGCATCAACGCCTTCTTGTGCCAGGAAATCGACAGCCTGCACGAACTGGTCCGCCCTGTGGCCCTGCACGTGTTCCAGGGTGGGGGCAAACGGCTGCGCCCCCTGCTCTTGTTGCTGGTGGCGCGCAGTCTTGGGGCGCGTGGCGACGACCTCTACCCCCTGGCCTGTGCCCTGGAGTTTCTGCATTCCGCCACGCTGATGCACGACGACATCCTGGACGCAGCCGAGCTCCGGCGCGGCGTACCCGCGGCCCATACCGTCTTCGGCCTCAACCGGACCATCCTGGCAGGAGACGCCCTGCTGGCCCTGGGCAACAAGCTCATGGCAGCCCCTGGCAAGCCCAGGCTCACGGCGTGCATTTCCGACGCCATCATGAGCACCGTGGTGGGTGAGATCGCCGAAATCGCCCACATCCGCGACATCGCCCTCAGTCAGGAAGGCTACCTGGAGATCATCACCGGCAAGACGGCCTGCCTCATCCAGGCCGCGTGTCAGTGCGGCGCCATTGCCGCCGACGCCTCGGACGAGCTGGTGCTGGCCGCCGCCGATTTCGGGCTGAACCTGGGCATCGCCTTCCAGCTGGTGGACGACGCCCTGGACTACGCCTCCAGCGCCGAGCAGTTGGGCAAGCCCGTGGGCAGCGACCTGCGCGAGGGCAAGCTCACCCTGCCCCTGCTCATCTACCTCGGCCAGATGGACGCAAACCGGCGGAGCTGGTTCCTGGAGCGTCTGAGTCAGGACGGCTTCAGCCCCGAGGACATCCGGGAGCTCCTGCAGGACATTCGTGACCGGGGTCTGGACCGACGGACCAGGGACCTGGCCGGAAACTATCTCGAGACCGCCGCGGCAGCCCTGCGCCTGTTCCCCGCCACCGAGGAGCGACGCCTGCTGGAGCAGGTCCTGCTCTACGTGTTGCAGCGGGAAAAATAGCGCGCCGCGCGGGCCTCTGCCTCGGCTCGGCCGCGGTTCCAACAACGAAGGAGACGCCTCCATGATCCGGCGCATTGAAGTGGGACTGCGTCCAGAACTTTCCGATGTCATGGGCCGCAGAGTGGCCGCCAAGGTCAAGGATTTCCTGGGCATCGAGCTGCAGGACGTCCGCTGCATCAAGGTCTTCACCGTGGACGGGCTGGACGAGGCCCAGTGCCAGGCCCTGGTGGAGCGTTGCGCCCTGCACGATCCGGTGCTGCAAGAGGCCTCCTTCGTGCCCCTGGCGCCGCAGTGCGACTGGATCCTGGAAGTGGGCTTCCGCCCCGGCGTCACGGACAACGAAGGCCGCACCGCCGCCGAGACCGCTGCCCTGGTCCTGGGGCTCGCCCCCCAGCAGCGCAAGGGGCTGGCCGTGTACACCGCCACCCAGTACTGTCTGCGGGTGTTGCCGGAGCGCCCCCTGGACCGGGCCCAGGTGGAGCACATCGCCTCGGGTCTGCTGGCCAACGACCTGATCCAGCGCCACAGTGTGAAGAGCGCGGCCGAATGGCAACAGGAGCCGGGCTTTGCTCCCGTGGCGGCGCGGGTCTCGGGCGCGGCCCAGGACACCGTGGCCACCGTGCCCCTGCAGGACATGGACGACGAGGCCCTCATGGCCTTCAGCCGCGAGAACACCCTGGCCCTGTCCCTGGAGGAGCTGCACCGCATCCGCGAGTACTACCGGGATCCCGAGGTGCAGGCCCGGCGCAAGGCGTTGGGCTTCCCGCCCCTGCCCACGGACGCAGAGGTGGAGTGTCTGGCCCAGACCTGGAGCGAGCACTGCAAGCACAAGATTTTCGGCGCCGCCATCGACTACCGGGACACCGAGACCGGGCAGCGGCGCCTGGTGAACAGCCTGTTCAAGACCTGCATCCAGAACCCCACGGCCCTGATCCGTCAGGAACTGGGGGACAAGGACTTCTGCCTTTCGGTCTTCAAGGACAACGCCGGGGTCATCCGCTTCACCGAGGAGCACAACCTCTGCGTGAAGGTGGAGACCCACAACAGCCCCTCGGCCCTGGACCCCTACGGCGGCGCCCTCACGGGCATCGTGGGCGTGAACCGCGACCCCATGGGCACGGGCCTGGGCGCGCAGATGGTCTGCAACACCGACGTGTTCTGCTTTGCCTCGCCCTTTCACGAGGGCGAACTGCCCCCCCGGTTGTTGCACCCCCGCCGCGTGCTGGAAGGCGTGCGCGAGGGCGTGGAGCACGGCGGCAACAAGTCCGGCATCCCCACGGTCAACGGCAGCCTGGTCTTCGACGAGCGCTACCTGGGCAAGCCCCTGGTCTTCTGCGGCACGGTGGGGCTCATGCCCCGCTTGACGGCGGGGCGCCCCAGCCATGAAAAGTGCGCCCGGCCCGGGGACGCCGTGATCATGACCGGGGGGCGCATCGGCAAGGACGGCATCCACGGCGCCACCTTCTCCTCCGAGGAGCTGCACGAAGGCTCCCCGGCCACGGCGGTGCAGATCGGCGACCCCATCACCCAGCGCAAGATGTACGATTTTCTCATGCGCGCCCGCGACCTGGGGCTCTACAACGCCATCACGGACAACGGTGCCGGGGGGCTGTCCTCCTCTGTTGGTGAAATGGCCCAGGACACCGGCGGCGCGGTGCTGGACCTGGCCCTGGCGCCCCTCAAGTACGACGGCCTGCGCCCCTGGGAGATTCTGCTCTCCGAGGCCCAGGAGCGCATGACCTTGGCCGTGCCCCAGGACAAGGTGGCGACTTTCCTGGGCCTGGCCGCCGAGATGGACGTGGAGGCCACCGTGTTGGGGCGCTTCACGGACGCCGGAGCCCTGGAGGTGCGCTACAACGAGAAGCCCGTGGCCCTGCTGGACATGGACTTCCTGCACAACGGCACGCCCCAGATGCAACTCCAGGCGGTCTGGACCGCGCCCCAGGC
>CAZNSV010000391.1:0-3690 GCA_964575775.1 uncultured Desulfovibrionaceae bacterium | reverse complement strand
GGGCCGCGATGCGGTTGCCGATCATGTCCAGGTTCACCAGCATCCCGCTCTCGGTGAGGGCGTTGGTGCCGGTGATGTAGAGGTCCGTGAGCAGGGCCCGACGGCGGCGCTCCAGCACCTCTTCCGGGGGCAGCCCCTTTTCGTAGGTGTCGATGATCTCGAGGCCCTCGGGAGCCGAGCCGGGCTTGAGGGCGTCGTAGAGGCCCAGTTCCTTGAAGCTGCCGGACCCGCCCCAGGAAATGCTGCGTGGAGCCAGGGCGGGCAACAGCTCGTCCAGCACCAGCGCCTTGGCTGCCGGGCCATCCGGGGCCAGGTGCACGGTGAAATTGTTGGCCTCCAGGGCCTCTTGCACGGCTTCGAGCCGCAGATGCCAGTAGCGGCGCAGGGTCTCGGTCATGGGTGGCACCTCGTGAGAGTGGGGTGTTGTGGAAAAAGCGGCCTTGCGATGTGCTCCCGGCTGCGCTACAGGGGGCAGTGCCCGCGGGCGGTGAGGCCGCGCCGGAGTCGGCCGCGCACACCGAGACCACAACCACTAACCTGGATGCATACACACCATGAAATTCATTTGCAATGTGCTCGTGGGGTTGCCGCTGCTGGGCCTGCTGGCGGGCGCGGGCATGTTCCTGGTGGATGCCGTGCGCAACTTCGGCCAGGGGCCCAGGCAATGGGAACCCTGCATGAACTTTCTGCAGTGGCTGTTCCAGAAGTGGAGCATCTGGGACAAGACTTCCGCCCTGACCCTCATGTACTGCGACCTCTCCCTGGGCGCGCACATCGCCCTGGCGAGCATCGTCCTGGGCTGCCTGTTCATCCCCCTGGGACTCCTGCTTTCCCGCCGCTTTTCCTGACCCCTGCGCCGCAGTCCCCGCAAGGCTTGCAAAAGCCGGTTTTCCTTGACCTCGGTGCGGGCTCTGCTACCATTTGTCGCCTGCCGTGAGCACAACGCGTTGACGTGTTGTGGCTCTTGAAGGCATTTCGGCAACGATTCGGGGCTCTGACGCCCCTGTCCCTGTTCCAGGCCACAGCGTATGGCCGCGTCCGGAGTCGCCCATGCCCCAGCCCCCCGCCTCCCTCAAGGAATTCTATGCCTTCATGGCCGCCACCGTGCCCCCCCGTCGCCGTCTGGTGGAGGCCCTGCTCCAGGACGTGGAGCCTCTGGCCGAGGACCTCCGGCTGCTGCGCGGCACCCTGGCCAGCCTCGAGGCCATTCCGGAAGAAGAGGGGCGGCGGGTCCTGGACCTGGATGGCACGCGCCAGATCCGCCTGGACCTGGGCTACGAGCTCGGGGAGTTGCAGAAGGATCTCTTCTATCTGGAGCACGGGGAAAACGCCTTCCTGGACCATCTGGCCGCCCTGCATCAGGATTTCATCCCCCACGTCCGCGAGGGGCGCAAACAGTTCAAGGGGCTCTTGTGCAACTGCCTGGTGGCGGACCGCGACGGCACGGTGAACAACTACTGCGGCCGCTATCTTTCCTCCATCCAGTCCGTGTACAACGCCGTGTTCCTCTCCCGGTTCGCGGGGCGGCACGTGACCAATCCCGTGCTGCTGACCTCGGCGCCCCTGCAAGGGGGGGGCATCGCCGACGTGAGCGTGAACCCGCCGCGAACCTTCGTCTATGCGGCCTCCAAGGGGCGCGAGTGCCTGGACCTGTCCGGGAACCGGCACCACTTCCCCGTGCCCCGTGAAAAACAACAGCGCCTGGACACCCTCAATGCCCGGATCACGGCCCTCACCGCCCAGCCGGAGTTCGAGATCTTCACCCTCATCGGCTCCGGGGTGCAGAAGAAGTTCGGACAGACCTCCATTGCCCGGCAGGATATCGTGGGTACCGTGCCGCCGGAGCGGTCCGAACAGTTTCTGCAGAGCGTGCGGGCCCTGGTACTGGAGCTCGACCCCACGGAGGAGACTTTTCGCATCGAGGACACGGGCCTGGATATCGAGATCATGCTCACCGTGGAGCATGCGCAGGGCGGGCTCAAGGATTTCGACAAGGGAGACGGCCTGGCCTGGCTGGACCGCACCCTGTCCCTCAATCTCGTGCAGGGGCCGCACCTGGTCTGCGGCGATACGGCTTCGGATCTGCCCATGCTGCGCGTGGCCTTCGAGCAGAGCCGGGACGTGCGGGCAGTGTTCGTGACCCGCAAACCGGAGCTGGCGGCCCAGGTGCGGGAGCTGTGCCCGGACGCCCTGGTGCTGCCGGAACCGGACATGCTGGTGACCCTGTTGGGGCTGCTCTGAACCGCCCCCGGGCTTGTTGTCTCCGGGAACCTTCAACTTCGGGAGGCCTGCCCATGAGCGAGCTGCACTGCAAAGGCGCCATCTTCGACCTGGACGGCGTGCTGACGGATACGGCGCGCATTCACGCCCTGGCCTGGGAGGCCATGTTCAACGAGTTCCTGCGGGCATCCGCCGCCCGGGAGGGCAAGAGCTTCCTGCCCTTCGACAGGCAGGACGACTACCGGACCTATGTGGACGGCAAGCCGCGCTACCAGGGCGTGAAGAGCTTCCTGGCCTCCCGGGGCCACGAGCTGCCCTTCGGCAAACCCGAGGATGACCCCGACTCCCAGACCGTATGCGGCCTGGGCAACAAGAAAAACAGCTATTTCCAGGAACTGCTCAAGACCGAAAAGCCTGACGTGTTCGCCAGTTCCGTGGCCTTCGTGCGCACCCTGAAAGAGCGGGGAGTGCGCGTGGCCGTGGCCTCTTCCAGCAAGAACACGGCGTTGATCCTGAAAATGACCGGCCTGGAAGAACTCTTCGCAGCCCGGGTGGACGGCGTGGTCTCCCAGGAGTTGGGACTGGGGGGCAAGCCGGACCCGGATATCTTCCTCAAGGCCGCTGAGCTGCTGGACCTGCACCCCGGGGAGTGCCTGGTGGTGGAGGACGCGGTCTCCGGGGTTCAGGCCGGGCGCAGCGGCAATTTCGGCCTGGTGCTGGGGCTGGCGCGGGAAACCGACGGACTCCTGTTGCGGCGCTTCGGTGCGGATCTGGTGGTGCGGGACCTCGCCGAGATCGGGCTCGACGATCTCGAACACTGGTTCACCCAGGGCATCGAACAGGACGGCTGGCAGCTGGCCTACGAAGGCCTGGACCTCGGTGAAGAGAAGCTGCGCGAGACCCTCTGCACCGTGGGTAACGGCTATTTGGGAACCAGGGGCGCTTTCGAGAACGAACAGGCCTCCTTCCACTTCTATCCCGGCACCTACCTCGCCGGTATCTTCAACAAGGCCGTGAGCCAGGTGCATGGCCGCGAGGTGGTAAACAACGATTTCGTCAACTGCCCCAACTGGTTGCGCCTGGAGTACCGCATCGGCAAGGGCGAGTTCCAGAGCCCCCTGCAGCAGGAAATCCTGCATCACAGTCGACGCCTCTGCATGCGCGACGCGGTGCTGGAGTGGAGCCTGGTTTGTAAGGACAGCCTGGGGCGCATCACCCGGGTGCACTCCTGGCGCCTGGCCAGCATGGCCGATCCCCACGTCTGCGCCTTGCGCTACGACATCACCCCGCTGAACTACCACGACACCATCACCATCCGCACCGGCCTGGACGGCAACGTGACCAACGACGGCGTGGCCCGGTATCGCGAGCTGGAGTCACGCCACCTCACGGGCCAGGCCGCCGGAGCGCTGCATGCGCGTCCTCGGGGATCGCCCAGACCGACTTGACTGGCGTCGAGATCGCCAGCAC
>CAZNSV010000390.1:0-3696 GCA_964575775.1 uncultured Desulfovibrionaceae bacterium | reverse complement strand
GGTGCCGTTGATGATGAAGGTACCCTTCTCCGTCATCAGGGGCAGGGTGCCGAAGTAGACCTTGTCCTGCTCCTTGATGTCGTGGATGGTCCTGTTCTGCCCTTCTTCGTCCACGTCCCAGACCACGAGCCGGACCTTGATCCAGATGCGTGCTTCGTAGGTCAGTCCCTTGGAAAGACATTCCGCAATGTCGTATTCGGGTTCGCCGATTTCATAGCTGACGTATTCGAGGCTGGCGGTCTTGTTGAAGTCCTCGATGGGGAAAACCGAGCGGAACACGGCTTCCAGTCCGATATCCGTCCGGCGGTCGTTGGTCTCCATCTGCAGGAACTGATGGTAGGACTCTACCTGCAGGTCCAGAAGGTGCGGAATGGGAACGATGTTTTCCACTTTGCCGAATTGCTTTGTGAGCTGGGCCATAGGCTCCTCTGCGTCGATGCGGTTCTCCGGCGGTGCTGCTGGCCGGGTCTTGAGCGTCGCGAGCGGGGACACGCCGCGATGCCCCTGATGTCTTCGACTCTGTTCTCGCTGAGTGCGCTTCAGTTGCCGTGCCGCCCCCAGGGCTGGTCAGGCAGGATCATCATCCGCTACACGGACGGTTGTAGTTCCGAACGAAAAATCCGTTCGTTCATGCGTTCGGAATGCTCCGCACGGCACCGCTCCAGGCGGGTCCGCGCTCTGTCAAGCGCTGAAAAACCGGAGGTAACGTCGTGCGTCGTTGCGCTGCACGCACTGGTTGCCAGCCGCGGACACAAGCCAGTGCTCCTGGTCCGGGCGGGGTTGCAGGGCTCGAGGCCCAGCTCACCCGAGGGGAGCGGGCGACGACCACTGCGGTGCTGCCTGAGACGCTGGGCCGGGGAGACTGCGGCAAGTGCGGCTGATCCGCCCCCTGCACGTGGCTCCGCAACAGGGCGGGCGCCAGGACGCTGCCCAGTCCGCGCCGCTTTCTGGACTCCAAGCGGCCTTTACGCCGGGGCATATGATAACCGCGGGCCAGTGCGTCGCAGCAGGAGCGGGAACAATGCCTCTGCATGCGAACCGCTCTGCGCCGCGGAAAATTCGCCAGGATGGGGGTACAGAAGTGCACCCAAGGGATATCGGCGTGCGTGACGAGAACCATGTGCTGCAGTGTACCCTTGCGTGCCTTTGTTTGTGCCGCTCGGCGGCATCCGGTGTCACGTCCCGGAGAGGAAACCGTTCGTACCGTCGGGTGCCCGTGATTGCAAAATCAGTCTGCGTTCACTCTTGCGCCCCGCCCGGACTTAGGGCAATGTTGCGCAACGCACCCGGCAGCCGCCAGAACGACGTCGTTTGAGCAGACGTCGCGGGGAAGAGTATGCGGCTGCCCTACCCCCCCAAAAGATAGACCGCAAAGGGAGGCGACACCTCTCCCATTGCGTTTTTCGCATTTACAGGGCGCGACCCGGCTACCGAGCCGCGCCCCGTTATGTGCATGCAGCCAGGCTGCTACTTCACTTCGACTTCGGCGCCGGCTTCCACCAACTGCTTCTTGGCGTCCTCGGCCTCGTCCTTGCTCACGGCTTCCTTGATGGGCTGGGGAGCCTGATCGACCTTGTCCTTGGCTTCCTTCAGGCCCAGACCGGTCAGGGCGCGCACGACCTTGATGACCGCGATCTTGTTGCTGCCGGCACCCTTCAGGATGACGTCGAACTCGGTCTTCTCTTCTTCCTCGGCAGCGGCTTCACCAGCACCGGCGCCGGGCATCATGGCCATGGCAGCCACGGGCGCGGCGGCGGACACGCCGAACTTCTCTTCCAGCTCCTTGATGAACTGGGAGAGTTCGAGCACGGTCATATTGGCGATAAATTCTACAACTTGTTCTTTGGTGACGTCGGACATTGCTGTTGCTCCTTTCTTCTCTTTGGCAATGGGGTTCGCTTACGCGGACGCTTCCTTCTGGTCCTTGATCGCCGTCAGCGCGTACAACAGACCACGCTGGATGTTGGCGAACAGGCACACGAACTGGGTGGGCACTGCATTCATGGTGCCCAGGGCCTTGGCAAGCAGCTCGGGACGGCTGGGCAGCTTCGAAAGCTCCTGCAGCCCGGCTTCGTCCAGGTACTTGCCTTCCAGGCTGCCGAAGCGCACGGAGAACTTCTTGTTCTCCTTGGTGTAGGCCACCAGCGCTTTTGCGGCCGCCACGGGGTCAGCGATTCCAAAGGCCACGGCGCTGTTCTCTTTCATCTTGTCCTTGAGAACATCATGCCGCCCGTCGGTGAAAGCGATCCGCGCCAGGGTATTCTTCACGACCTGGTACTCAACACCAGCCTCGCGAAGCTTCACCCTGAGCTGGGTCATTTCCTCCACCTTCAAACCCTTGAAATCAGTGACCACCGCAATGCCGGCGCCTTCGGCTCTGACCTTAAGCGCCTCGATGACTGCGGCTTTTTCCGTTCTGTTCACGGTGTCACTCCTCACGC
Organism: uncultured Desulfovibrionaceae bacterium; assembly: GCA_964575775.1. Taxonomy (GTDB): domain Bacteria; phylum Desulfobacterota; class Desulfovibrionia; order Desulfovibrionales; family Desulfovibrionaceae; genus CAZFCK01. The sequence goes on along the minus strand of CAZNSV010000390.1, from coordinate 1,255 downwards.
CTTGGGGTTGCAAGGTAGAAGAAAGGAGTCAAAGCCTGGTCTCGGCAGGAAATTAAGGCCGCTTGGAGCTGCCGCCTGCTGTCTCCGACTCGTTTCTTCCGTCTCGTACGCAGAGCGGCTTGTTGCTACCGCCGCTCTTGTTGGGGCTTGCGCCCCCTGATCGGGTCGCTGCGCTGACCTAATCAACCTGATCCCCTGGCGCACCGGTCGCACCGCTGAACCAGGGTTATCAACACCGCCGCCATGCCACTGGCACGACGGCGGTTCAGGGTCCTCAGTTGCCGGTCTCCAGGAACTTGCGCACGTCCAGGGGATCGATCTTGATGCCCGGGCCCATGGTGGTGGCCACGGCCATGGCCTTGAGGTAGGTCCCCTTGGCCGATGCGGGCTTCAGGCGAATGACCGTCTCCAGCAGGCTGCGCAGGTTGTCCAGAATGTTCTCCGGACCAAAGGAGACTTTGCCCAGGGGGGCATGCAGCACCCCGGCCTTGTCCACCTTGAACTCCACGCGCCCCGCCTTCATGTCGCGCACGGCCTGGGAGATGTCGAAGGTCACGGTGCCGGTCTTGGCGTTGGGCATCAGGCCGCGGGGGCCCAGGATGCGGCCGATCTGGCCGACCTTGGCCATCATGTCCGGCGTGGCGATGGCCTTGTCGAACTCCATGAAGCCGTTCTTGACCTGTTCCACCAGTTCGTCGCCGCCCACGATGTCGGCACCGGCTTCCTTGGCTTCGGCCTGCTTGTCGCCTTTGCAAAACACAGCGACACGCACCGTCTTGCCCAGCCCATGGGTCAGGGTCACGGCGCCGCGCACCATCTGGTCGGAGGATTTGGGCTCGACACCCAGGTTCAGGGCCACGTCAACGGTCTCGTCGAACTTGGCGAAGGCGGCCTTGAGAGCCAGGCGTACGCCCTGGTCCACACTGTGGCGCGTCTCCAGGTCCAAACCTTCGATGGACTTGCGAAATTTCTTTCCGTGCTTGGGCATGATCGTGTCCCGCCTTTACTGTTGGATCTCGATGCCCATGCTCCGGGCAGTGCCCATGATGCTGCTCATGGCGGCGTCGAGGTCTTTCGCGGTGAGGTCCGGCAATTTGGTCTCCGCGATCTGTTTGATCTGCTCCATGGTCACCTTGGCCACCTTGTTGCGGTTGGGCTCGGCAGAGCCCTTGTCGATCTTGGCCGCCTTGAGCAGCAAGACCGGCGCCGGCGGGGTCTTGGTGATGAAGGTGAAGGTCCGGTCCGCGTAGACCGT
>CAZNSV010000389.1:0-3702 GCA_964575775.1 uncultured Desulfovibrionaceae bacterium | reverse complement strand
CCAGCACCACCATGGGCACGGTCTGCAACAGGGCCTCTTCCGACGAGGTGTCCACCATCTGGGGCGAGTAGAAATCGCCCCTGCGGATGTTCACGAACCCCAGCACCCCATCGAAAGGGGCGAACAGGGCCGTGCGCTCCAGGGAGAACCCTGCCTGCTCCACCCGGGCCGTGGCCGCGTCCACCGTGGACAGGGCAGCCTCCAGTTCAGCTGCCGCGGCATTGACCCCGGCCTCGGCGGTGCGGAACTCCGTCTCGCCCTGCTCCAGCTGGCTCTGGGAGATCACGCCGTCGGCAAAGAGCTTGCGCCGCCGCTCCTGCTCGGCAGCGGCCAACTGCCTCCGGGCCTTGGCTTCGTCCAGCCGGGCCCGGGCCAGGCCCACGCGCTTGTCCAGCTCCTCGCGCCCGGCCTCGGCCTCGCGCAGCTGCCCGGCCTGGGTGCGCGGTTCCACCTGGGCCAGCAGTTCGCCCTTGCTCCCCGGCGCTGCGGGCCCTTGCACCCGGTCGCCGGAGCGCAGCGGCAAGCCGTCCGCCCCTTCTTTGAGATGCACCACCCGCCCCGCCACCTCGAAGGCCAGGAACTCCCGCCGGGCGGCCCGGGCCGTGCCCTCCCCGGCCAGATACTCGCGGATGGGCGCGCGCTCCACCCGCAGTACCCGCACCGGTTTCGGCGGGGGCGCTTCCGCCACCACCTCCTCCTCCCGGCCGCAACCGGACAGGAACAGCAATCCCGCCGGGAGCAGGACCGCCAGGAGCAACGCCAGGAGCCGTGATTTCAGGAGAATGTCGCCGCAGGGGCGGGACTGCCGGGACGCAAGGAGGATACCGGGAAGGATGCGCATCTGCCCCCCCAAGTGGTGCCACTGCGCTAGCACCCCCCGTCATGGGGCGTGCCGCGGAGGGATTTACCGTTCCTCTAGCACGTAAATCCGGCCTTTGTCAGCACCGGATGCGTGGCCATGCAGCCGTCGCCAGAGGCGCTGGTGGGCTCAGCCCGCGAGCCTGCGCCCCAGCTCCCGGGCCTTGGGCAGGTAACCCCCCAGCCCGCGTTGCTCGGCGGCTGCGGCGTAGAGGTCGCCCACGGTGCTGCAGTTCAGGGTGTCACGCAGGGTGGAACGGATGAGGGGCGTGGCCTCGTCGCAAAACCTGCGATACAGCGGTGGCACGAGGCTCGAAACCGCCAGGACCACGGCCTTGCGGGCCTTGGCGGTGCGTGGCATGGGGCAGCCTCGCAGTGTGAAATAGCGCTTGCCGGGCTTGGAAAACACCCAACAGATGCGCTCCAGGAAGGCCAGCATCAGGGCCGAGACCGTGCCCATGTGGATCGGAGTGCCCAGGATCAGGGCGTCCGAGTCCGCGAGCAGCGGGTAGAGCGCCTGCATGTCGTCCTTGATGATGCAGGGCGCGTAGGGCACAGCGTCGTGATTGTCGCGACAGGTCAGGCAGTTGCGGCAATGCCTGATGTCCAGATCGTCCAGATGCACTTTGTGGTACCGGGCCTGGGGCCGAACCTCCAGACATCCGGCCAGGGCCGCGTCCACCAGTTGGTCCGTTGCCTGCCCCTTGCGGGGACTGCCCACCACGGCGACAATTTGCATCCGACACCTCCGGGGCTGCACGGTCAGGGGTTTCACCCTCCATAGCCCGGGTGGCACGGTGTGGCAAGCCGGATGCGCCGCTGGGGCGGCTCTTCAGACAGCAAGGTTCAGCAAACGAGCTCCGGCACCAGGATGTCTTCGTCCACGTCCGGGAAGTGGATGCCGACACCTCCGCCGAGCAGACGGTAGTTGCTGCGCTGCTTCGCATCCGCATCCCGCAGCCTGGGGAACCAGGACAGGGGCACGCCGATCTCACGACCGTCCGCCAGGACCACGCGCATCATGTCGCCCGTGAACGAGACCTCCACGGCCAGGGCCTTTATCTCATGACGCAAAGTGCTCATGCCATTTCTCCAGGATCAGTTCCTTGTTCTTGCGCACCAGCCGCAAGGCTTGGCCGATCTCTTGAGCCGTGCAGCCATATTCAGCCGCTGGCAGCACTTGGTCAAGCCAAACCATGTGCCCAGCTTCATGTGCCTAACAAAAAAAGCGGTCACGATTTAGCATCGTAACCGCTTGAAAATTCTCTGGTGGAGATGAGGGGGATCGAACCCCTGGCCTCAGCGTTGCGAACGCTGCGCTCTCCCAGCTGAGCTACATCCCCAGGAAGCGTGTAACATACTCGCAGGTGGCGGCTGACTTCAAGCATTTTTTTGGGTGGTGGGCGAAATTTCCCTGCCCTGCCCCGCCCGGCCTCAGTCCAGGCCGCAGAGCTCCAGCACCCGCCCCACCCGTTGGGCGTAGCCGTGCTCTTGCAGCAGCAGCACCCGCCAAGCGTGGCTCAGCTGCGCCCGCAGGCCCGGCTCCCGCTCCAGGGCCTCCAGCCGCGCGGCCAGGGACCGACGCCCCCAGCCGCCGTCCACGGTCACCGGCCGCCACAGCTCCTCCGGAAAGATGGCCAGGCCCGGCGTGGCGTCCCCAAGCAGGAAGCCCCTGGCGGTCCAGACGTCGAAGTGCCGCTGGGTCAGCCCGGCCGGGAGCAGCAGGCTGGTGGCGTTGAGGGTGCAACGCGCCCCTCGATAGAGCAGAGGCAGGGTGCCGTAGTAGTCCACCGGGGGGTGGAAGGTCGCGCCCCCGGCGTCCGCGCCCAGGAGCGCCGGCCACTGGGCATCGCCGTACACCTGCAGGGGTGCCAGGCTGGCCGCGCCGCGCAGGCAGCGCAGGCGCAGGTGCTGGGAGCACTCCTCGGCCCCGTAGCCCGGCAGCCGGGCCGTGTTACCGGGCCAGAGCCGCCCCGCCTCCAACCGCGCCCCCCACCAGTGATAGTCCGGCCGCCCGCCCTGCTCCAGCAGGGTCAGGGCTTCGGCCAACAGCTGGGGCGGGATCCGGCTGCCCGCGAAAAAGGCGTTCTTGTGTGGGAACGATGCCCGCCCCACAAAGAGCAGTGACTCCGCCAAACCCGGAGGCAGGGGCGGGCCCTCGGTGTCGGCCAGGGCAAAGCCCTCGGGCCAGGCGGCAAGGGGCAGATGCGCCACGTGCCGCGCGCCGTGCTCGCGCAAGCCCGGCAAAAAGGAGTGGTCCGTGACCAGGAGCAGAAGCTCCCGCCAGAACGGGGCCTTGAGGGCCGAGAGCTGGTGCCAGGGATTGTCCACGCACCACACCGCCACGCCCACGCCCGCGCGCCGCAAGAGGGCGTGGACCTCGCCCCAGGGGTCCAGACCCTGGAAATTGACGCTGCAATAGAGGAGGGGGCGCTCCGCATCCAGGGCGGCGGCCACCCCCTCCAGCAGGGCATCGGCGTGCCTGCCCGGACTCTCGGGCAGGGGCAGCAGGCGGACTCCGAAGCCATGGGCGGCAAAACCCGCTTGCAGCTCGCGGGTCAGCAAGCCCTGCTCCGCCGCTGGCAACAGCACGCACCGCCGTGCCTGTTGCGGCAGGCGCGGGGCCAGCTCGCGCAGCCGCAGCGCTGCCACCAGGGGCCCCCAGAACGAGGGAAAAAGACGCGGTCCGGGCTGATAGAGCAGCACCCCCGTCTGAGGCTCCGGGCCGGAACTCAACGCCTCGGCCTCCTCCGGCGACAGGGCGCGCCAGTGCGCGGGGATCGCCTGGTGCCAGGCAGCGGGTAATTGGGTTGCCAGGGGCGGCGCTTCCACATAATAGACCTG
>CAZNSV010000388.1:0-3716 GCA_964575775.1 uncultured Desulfovibrionaceae bacterium | reverse complement strand
GAGCAGGGGCTGCGGCTGCCCCTGGTCTACAACACCAGCGGCTACGACAGCGTGGCCACCCTGCGCCTGCTGGACGGGGTGGTGGACATCTACATGCCCGACGCCAAATTCTGGGACCCGGAACCGGCGATACGTTTTTGTAAGGCCCCGGACTACCCGGAGCGGGCGCGCGCTGCGCTCAGGGAAATGCACCGCCAGGTGGGGGACCTGGAGCTGGACGCCCAGGGGCTGGCCCGGCGCGGCCTCCTGGTGCGGCACCTGGTGATGCCGGACCAGCTCGGGGGCAGCGCGGCCTGGCTGGAGTTCCTGGCGCGGGAGCTCTCGCCGCGCACCTACGTGAACATCATGGATCAGTACCGCCCCTGCGGGGGGGCGCACCAGTACCCCGAACTGAACCGAGGGCTGCGGCAGGAGGAATACCAGGCCGCGGTGACGGCGGCACAGGCCGTGGGCCTGGAGCGCATCGACGGCCTGGAACGGCGAATGTCGCGATTTTTGTGGCGCTTGCTGCAACAAGATTGAAAGGTCGGGCCCTGGGGGGCGGATTGTTTGCACAAAATCGACAAACGTGCATTGAGAAAAACCGAGAAATTCACCTTATTGTAAATTTTTTCATATTGCGCTTTGCCGCGAATTGGCCTATCCCTGCGCTGTGCCAGACTTCTCGGGAAGTGGCCCGGAAGTTGTTATAGAGAGAAGCACGCCGCACAAGGCTCAGGATCGGCAGATTATCTTGTTACAAAATGGAGGAAACTCGTAATGGAAAACATCCCTGTGTTTAATTGCAAGAACGGCGACGATGTCTTGAAGGCCGTGAAGGACTACAATGTCAGCTTCGTGCAGTTCTGGTTCGTGGACATTCTGGGCACGCTGAAGAGCTTCCAGATCACGCCCAACGAGCTGGAGAACGCCTTTGAAGAAGGCATGGGCTTCGACGGTTCTTCGATTCTGGGTTTCACGCGCATCCACGAGTCGGACATGGTGGCGTTCCCCGATCCCACCACCTTCCAGATTTGCGCCTGGCGTCCTTCCGACCGCCCCGTGGCGCGCATGTTCTGCGACATCCGTACGCCGGACGGCAATCCTTACGAGGCCGACAGCCGCTACGTGTTGAAGAAGGTGCTGGAGAAGGCCGCGCAGAAGGGCTATAGCTATTTCGTGGGTCCGGAGCTGGAGTTCTTCCTGTTCGCGTCCCCCAAGTGCCCCGAGATCCTGGACCGTGGCGGCTACTTCGACGCCCCCCCGCTGGATCTGGCCAACGACGTGCGCCGCGACATCATCTTCAGCCTGCAGGCCATGGGCATTCCGGTCGAGTACAGCCACCACGAAGTGGCCCCCAGCCAGCATGAAATCGACCTGCGCTACCAGGACGGCCTGACCATGGCCGACGTGGCCATGACCTACAAGGTGGTCTGCAAGGAGACCGCGCGCAAGCACGGCTGCTACGCCACCTTCATGCCCAAGCCCCTGTTCGGCGAGAACGGCTCCGGCATGCACGTGCACCAGAGCCTGTTCAAGAACGGCAAGAACGCCTTCTTCGACGCTTCCGCCCCCGGCAATCTGAGCGCCGAGTGCAAGAGCTACATCGCCGGTCTGCTCAAGCACGCCCATGAATTCGCCTGCGTCACCAACCAGTGGGTGAACTCCTACAAGCGTCTGGTGCCCGGCTACGAGGCCCCCGTGTACATCGCCTGGGCCCAGCGCAACCGTTCCGCCCTGGTGCGCGTGCCCATGTACAAGCCCGGCAAGGAAGCCGCCACCCGTATCGAGCTGCGCAACCCCGACCCCGCGGCCAACCCCTACCTCTGCTTCGCGGTGATGCTGGCCGCCGGTCTGGAAGGCATCGAAAAGGGCTACACCCTGCAGCCCGCCATCGAAGAGAACATCTTCGCCATGACCCCCGAAGACATGCAGAAGCAGGGCATCAACGCGCTGCCCGGCTCCCTGTACGAAGCGGCCAAGTACCTGGAAGGCAGTGCCCTGATGAAGGAAACCCTGGGCGACCACCTGCACAAGAACCTGGTGGCCAACAAGATCAAGGAATGGGACGCCTACCGCATGCACATCTCCGAGTTCGAGATCGAAAAGTACCTCCCCATCCTGTAGCCTGAAGGCTGGCGTCCTGAGGGGCGCCCCAGCCGCCTTACCCCGCAGGCCCCCGGTACAGCGCCGGGGGCCTGCTTGCGTTTGCAGCCTGCCCCCCAGGCGAATCATGCGCTTCCCATGAGGCCTGGACCTGGGCTATGGGCCATGGGGGGCGGCTTGACCAACCTCGGGCCCCCCGGATATTACGGGAGCACACCCCACCCGGCAGTGCCCACCCAAAGGGGTGATCACCAGAAAAGGAGCTTTCATGCAGGTTCGCGCAAGCGGTATTCTCATGCACATCACCTCGTTGCCCTCGCCCTACGGGATCGGGGATTTGGGGCCCGAGGCCTTCCGCTTCGCCGACTATCTCGCTGCCCTGGGGCAACGCTACTGGCAGATTCTCCCGCTTTCGCCCACCTCTCCGGCCATGGGCAATTCGCCTTACTCCAGCGCCAGCGCCTTTGCGGCCAACCCCCTGCTCATCAGCCCCGAGGTCCTGGCCCAAGGGTGTTGCCTGCCGCGCGAGGACATCTTGCCCTTTCCCGCGCACAATCCGCGTTGGGCCGAGTACGAGCTGGCCGCGAACTACAAGCAGGAGCTGCTGCTGCGGGCCTTTGCCCACCAGCGGCGGCTGTTGCCCGACGACCCGGATTTCAATGACTTTGCCGCGGAGCAGGCCTTCTGGCTGGACGACTACGCCCTGTTCAGCACCCTCAAGGCCCGCTTCAACGGCGCCCTGTGGACCGAGTGGCCCGCCGAGTTCCGCGACCGCGACCCCGACGCCCTGGAGGGCTGGCGCTGCCAGGCCGAGGAGGCCCTGCTCTTCGAGCGCTTCGTGCAGTACCACTGCCACCGCCAGTGGCTGGCCCTCAAGCGCTACGCCAACGCCCAGGGCCTGAGCATGGTGGGCGACATGCCCATCTACGTGACCCTGGACAGCGCCGATGTCTGGGCCGCGCCCCAGATTTTCAAGCTGGGGCCGGACCGGCGTCCCTTGTGCGTGGCGGGCGTGCCGCCGGACTACTTCAGCGAGACCGGGCAGTTGTGGGGCAATCCCGTGTACGACTGGCCCGTGCTCAAGCAGCGCGGTTACGACTGGTGGCTGCGGCGCATGGAGCACGCCTTCCGCCTCTTCGACAGCGTGCGGTTGGACCACTTCCGGGCCTTTGCCCAGTACTGGGAGGTCCCGGCCGACGAGCAAACCGCCATCAACGGCACGTGGGTGGACGGTCCGGGCAGCCATTTCTTCGAGACCCTGCTGCGCCGCATGCCCGGCCTGTCGCTCATTGCCGAGGACCTGGGCCTGATCACCGCCGACGTGCGCGAGCTCAAGGACCGCTTCCGCTTCCCGGGCATGGTCATCCTGCTCTTCTGCTTCGGCCCCAACCTGCCCGAGAATCCCTACACCCCGCACAATCATTGCCGTAACAGCATCGTCTACACCGGCACCCACGACAACAATACCTGCAACGGCTGGTACTACGGCGAGGCCTCGCCCGAGGAGCGGCAGCGCCTGCTGCGCTACGCCGCCGCCGAGAGCGACGGGGGCAACGCCCATCTGCTCTGCGTCCGGCTGGCCATGTCCAGCGTGGCCCGCACCGCCATCTTCCCGTTGCAGGATGTCCTGG
>CAZNSV010000387.1:0-3718 GCA_964575775.1 uncultured Desulfovibrionaceae bacterium | reverse complement strand
TGAAGACCCGCACCTGCCCGGTTGCGGGATCGTAGAGGTTGAGCCCGCCGTAGGTTGTGCCCAGCCAGAGCCGCCCCAGAGGGTCCTGCAGCACGGAGCGCACGCTCCGGTCGGACAGGGTCTCCTCCTTCCAGGGCTCCTGGCGGATGACCCGGAATTCCTGGGCATCGGGCACCAGCTTGCAGATCCCTTCGGTAAAGGTGCCCACCCAGAGAATGCCGGACCTGTCCTCCAGGATGGTGTAGATATCGTTGTGGCTCAGACTTTCCGGGTCAAAGGGGTTGTGGCTGTAGAGCAGGAACGATTCACCCGCGTCAGGGGTTGCGGAATTCCCGTCCCGCACCAGCCTGGCCAGTCCACGTTCCGTTCCGGCCCAGAGGATGTCGCGACTGTCCTTGAACAGGGCCAGCACCCAGGTGCCGGGAAAAAAAGTCTCCCAGGTGCCCTTGGCCACGTCCAGTCGCCCCAGACCGCCTTCCAGCACCCCGGCCCAGAGCGTGCCCCCCGACTCGGGCAGCAGGCTGCGTACACTGCCCGGGGGGATGCTGGACGGGTCTTCCGGTACGTGGACGTAGTGCTCCACTGTCGTGCCGTCCGGTGCCAGGCGGGAGAGCCCCAGTTCCGAACCCACCCAGAGGGTGCCCTGCTCGTCCAGAGCCAGGGCCCAGATCGCCGTGGCGGTCAGGTCGATGGGGGTCTCGCCTCCTTCCGGATTCTGGAACCGGGTCACCGCGCCGCTGGCCTCCACCCGGGCCAGGCCCTTGGCGGTGCCCACCCAGAGCCCCCCTTGCCCGTCGTCGGCCAGGGCGTAGACTTCGTCGCTGGGCAGACTGGCGGGATTCTGGGGGTCGTGGCGCAGGGCGCTGAAGCTGTCCGTGACGTCGTCGTAGCGGTTCAGCCCCCCGGGGCTGGTGCCCACCCAGAGGATGCCCCCCTGGTCCACCAGCAGGGATCGGATCACGCTGTCGGTCAGGGCGCCGGGCTCGTCGCCCTTGCGGTAGACCTTGAAGTCGTAGCCGTCGTAGCGGTTCAGCCCGTCGTAGGTGCCGAACCAGAGGAACCCACGCCGATCGATGGTCGAACAGAGGATGGAAGACTGGGACAGGCCGTGCTCCAGGCCCAGGCGCTGAAAGCGCAAGGTTTCCGGCAAGGCCAAGGCATTGAGGGGCAGGCAGAGCACAGCCCACAGCAAAATAGCATAGCCCATGACCCTGAACATGGCATTACCGAAAAAAAACGACAAACCCATTTCCGCCCGCATGGCAGGACCTCTTCTCTTGACTGGATTTCAACTGCAACCGCGCAATGTCGACTGTAAAACTCACACAACACCGACTGATTCTTGCCGGATAATCCATCCCGCGGCTGTTTGAAGAGTCGTGCACCAGTTACGACTTCTTTCTCCCCCCCGGAACAACATCCCCACCGGCTGCTAAAAGCACGGTACTCAAGAGGGTGGCAAAGAACAAGACTCTTTCTTGGAGCCGACGGCGGGCTGCACCCCACCGGCCCCGCCCTTGCCCGCCGGGCCAAACTTGACAAGCACCGCCCCCTGGAGTAGGCAGCGACGACCATTACAGATGCATGTCTCCCCGCTCCTCAACTCCAGCCCTTCCGGATCATGCAGAGCTCCCACCAGCCGTATCCCGTGCACACCATCGTTGACTGCCAGCGGCGCAATACCGCCCTGGAGCCGGATCGCGTCGTCTTCAGCTTCCTGGAAAAAGGGGAGCCCGACGAATGCAGCACCCTGACCAACGCCCAGTTGGACCAGCGGGCGCGTTCCATTGCCCGGGCCCTGCGGCGTCTGGCCGAGCCCGGGGAGCGCATCCTGATCCTCTGCCCCCCAGGGTTGGCCTACATCGAGGCCTTTTTCGGCTGCCAGTACGCGGGGCTCATTGCCGTGCCGCTCTATCCGCCGCGCCTGAACCGCCCTCTGACCACCATCCAGAACGTGGCCCTGGACGTGCAGGCCCGCTACGTGCTGACCACCAGCGACATATTCGCCACCCTGGAGGCGCGGCTGCCCAACGCCCCTGCCCTGCAGTCCATGCAGTGGCTGGACGTCCAGGAGTTGGCCGCCGAGCCAGAGGCGCCCTTTCTCGCCCCGGACATCAACGAGGACAGCCTCGCGTTCTTCCAGTACACCTCCGGCTCCCTCAGCGCCCCCAAAGGGGTGATGATCCGCCAGGGCAACCTTCTGGCCAACATGCGCATGGCCCAGGTGGGTTTCAAGACCTCTGCCGAGACCGTCATCGTGAGCTGGCTGCCCCTGTTTCACGACTTCGGCCTGATCCTGATGATGCTGCACGGCGTGTTCATCGGCGGCCGCAGCGTGTTCATGCCGCCCATGTCCTTTTTCCAGAAGCCCTCGCGCTGGCTCCAGGCCGTGTCCCACTTTGGGGGCACTTACGCCGGTGCACCCAACTTTTCCCTGGACCTCTGCGTGGAGCAGGGCAACCCCGACGAATGGCAGGGGCTGGACCTCTCCTGCATGCAGGTGCTCATCACCGCGTCCGAGCTCTGCAAGGCCGCCTCGCACAAGCGCTTTCTCGAGGCCTTCGCGCCCTACGGCTTCCGGGAGGAGGCCTTCTACCCCGGCTTCGGCCTGGCCGAGTGCTGCGTCATGGGCACCGGGGGGCGCACCAGCCCCGCCATGCGCCTCTATAAGGCCCCACGTCAGGCCCTGGTGGAAAACCGCCTGGCCGAGGCCCGGCAGCAGCCCAACGCCGCCACGGAAACCGCGGAACTCATCAGCTGCGGTCTGCCGGTGCTGGAGGCCGAAGTCTGCATCGTGGACCCCGAGACCCGACTGCCCCTGCCGGAAGAGCGCATCGGCGAGGTCTGGCTCAAGGGGCCGCACATCGCCCAGGGCTACTGGAACCAGCCGGAGCTCTCCGCCGCCGCCTTCCAGGCCCGCCTGGCGGACAGCGACGCCGGCCCCTACCTGCGCACCGGCGACCTGGGCTTCCTCCACCAGGGCGAGCTCTACATCACGGGGCGCATGAAGGAAGTGATCATCATTCAGGGGCAGAACCACTACCCCCAGGACATCGAAAGCACGGCCCAGGCCGCCCACGAGGCGCTGCAGCTCAACGGCGGCGCGGCCTTCGGCGTGGACACCGACAGCGGCGAACAGCTGGTGCTGGTCCAGGAAGTGAAGCGCACCCACCGCAACAAGCTGGACGGCAACGCGGTGCTGCGCGCCCTGAGCCTGGCCGTGGCCAAGGAGCACGGCATCCGGCTGGCCGGGCTGGTCCTCATCCGCCCCCAGACCTTGCCCAAGACCTCCAGCGGCAAGATCAAGCGCAACGCCAGCCGCGAGAGCTTCCTCAAGGGCGAGTTGCAGGTGCTGTTCGAGTGGAAGGCCCCCACCCTGCCCTGACCCGGCTCGGGCCGTGGTGACGCGGCTTGACAGACTCGACGGTCAAGACTACCCGGAATCCGGAGACAACCGCCCCGCGCAGCTTCCGGCGCTGCCGGGCCCACCACGGGCGCCTGGGCGCCCGGCACGGAACGCCATGACAGACCACCCCCCCACCTTGTCGAGCCTCATCACGGCCCTGGAACAGAATTTCGAGGACGTGCCCCCCGGGGTGCTGCAACCCGAGACCGTGCTCTACGACTACATCCAGTACAATTCGGTGAACGCCCTGGTCATGACCATCCTGCTGGAGAGCGACTTCGTCGTCAGCGCCACCTACAAGGACCTGACGGA
>CAZNSV010000386.1:0-3746 GCA_964575775.1 uncultured Desulfovibrionaceae bacterium | reverse complement strand
AGACTGCTGAAGCTGCCGAGGCCGCGCCCCCGTCCCAAGCCGCTCCAGCAAGCCAGGAACCCCTGACGGACGATGAACTCCGGGATTTTGCCGACCTGCTCGGACCCGGTTCCGCCACCGCAGGCCCGGATCGCACGGCGGACCTGACCCAGGAGCTGACCCTGGGCGACCCCACCGAGGGGCAGGCGGAAGAAATCGACCTGGAAGGCCTGGACGACCTCATCGACGGCCTGGATTTTCCCGAGGCGCAGACCGATGCCGCGCTTGCGGCCGAGGAGGCCGTGGCGCCGGAGCATGGTGCCCTGGAGGACCTGGACGCCTTGCTGGGCGTCGACGAGCTGGCCGAATTCGCTGATTTGGGCCATGATGCCGACGAGGAGGAGCACCAGCGGGTGGCTGACGACGCCGAACTGGAGATCGGCGAGCAGGACCTGGACGCCATCGAGACCGCGCTCAACGAAGAGGCCCTGGAGGACGAGGACGACGGTTCCGAGTTGGACGAGGCCCTGGAGCTGCGCTTCGAGGAGGGCGAGGCCGCTGTCCACGACGCCGAGGAATTTGCCGAGGAGGAGCGCACCGAGTCCGACACCCTGGCGGAATTCTCCCTGGCCGAAGAGCCCCTGAGCGTGGAGGGCCTGCCCGAGGACCTGGACCTGTCGAGCATGGACGAGGAGCAGTTCGAGCAGCGTCTGGCCGCTGCGGCCCGCCAGGAGCAGACCGGTCCATTTGCGGCGGCCGTGCCCCCTGCGCCGCTCCCTGCTGGCACGAGCCTGCAGGATGAGCTGAGCAGCTTGCGCCAGCGTCTGGAGCGGCTCGAAGCCTTGTTGCCCCTCGCCGGAGCGCAAGAGGCCGCCGAGCCGGAACCCACCCTGCAGGATGCGGTGCAGGCCGCCGTGGACCAGGCTCTGACGGAGCGGGAACCCGGTCTGGAGCAACGGGTGCAGGAACGTTTCCTGGCCTCCTGGCCCGGAGAGCGCGAGAGCCTGACCCAGGAAGTGGTCTCACGGCTGCAAGAGAGCGCCGTGGAGACCCTGCGCCAGGAGCGCGAAGCCCTGCTGCGGGAGCTGGAAGAGCGCTTCGTGGCCGGACTGGCCTCGGGCGAGCCCCTGGCCGAAAAGCTCAAGGAGCTGCTGGCTCCGGAAATCGAGTCCGTCCTGGCCGAGGGGCTCTTGCCCCTGCAAGGCACCTTGGTGAGCAACAGCGCCCTGGAAGAGCGGCTGCGGGCTCTGCAGGCGGACCTGGAGGCCCAGATCGCCAAGGCCGTGCCGGCAGCGGCCGCGCGGATCCTGCGCGAGGAGATCGCGGGCCTGGCCCAGGATCTGGCGCAAGACCTGGGCTGAGCTGGCCCCATCGCACAACGTCACCTCCCCTGAGGGGAGCGCAAGGCCCATCATGCTGCGTGTGCTTCTGACCCTCCTGCTCCTTTGCGCGATCCTGTGGTCCGCACCAGAGCGGCTTGCGGCCCAGGCGCCCCCGCTGGTGGTCTGCTCCACCACCCAGGTGGCTGACTTTGCCCGCCAGGTGGCCGGGGACGACCTCGAGGTGCAGAGCTTGCTGGCCCCGGGCGCGGATCCGCACCTCTACCTGCCCACTCCCGAAGACGCCCGCCTGGTCCAGCGCGCGGCCCTGTGCCTGCAAAACGGCCTGCACCTGGAGGGCAACAACTGGATGGGCAAGTTGGCCCAGGACGCGGGCAAGCCGCTGGTTTCCTGTACCGACGGCATCCGCCCCCTGCAGATGGCCTACGACGGCCGCGAGGTCCCGGACCCCCACGCCTGGTTCTCGGTGCCCAACGCGGCGGTGTACGTGAACACCATCGCCCGGGCCTTCATCCAGACCTTTCCCGAGTTGGCGCCGCGCTTCCAGGCCAGGGCCGAGCTCTACCTGCAGCAGCTGCGCGGCCTCGATGCCTGGATCCGCCGTCAGGCGGCGCGCATCCCGCCCCCCCGACGCATCCTGGTCACCAGCCACGACGCCTTCAACTACTTCTGCCGGGAGTACGGCTTCAACCCCGAACAGGGCTACATGAGCCTGGCGCCCGTGGGTTGGAGCACTGGGGGCGAAGTGGGCGCGGGCATGACCCCCCAGCGCCGCAAGGAAGTGGTGGACTCCATCCGCAACTCCGGAGCCCGGGCCGTGTTCGTGGAGACCAGCGTCAACCCCAAGGTCATCCGCGAGATCGCCCGGGACGCCGGGGTGCGCATCGGCGGCTCCCTGTATTCCGACTCCATGGGCGAGCGCGGCACGGCCGGGGAGAGCTACCTGGGCATGCTGCGCGAGAACGTCCTGACCATCGTCACCGCGCTCACGGAGGAGCCGTGATGTCCTGGCGTCTGCCCCTGGTGTTGCTGCTCTGGGTGCTGATCCTCGGGGGGCTGCAGCTCTTCCTGCGTCAGCCGCCCCTGGACGCCGCCGGGGAGCTGGCCGTGTCCGCCCCGGCCCCTGGGGACTACAGCCTGGAGCTCACCGCCACCTTTTCCCCGGCGCCGGACCCCTTTGCCTTCACCGCCACCGGGGAGCGTTCCGCCCCCCTGGTGATCCGCCTGCTGGGGCAGGAGATCTTTTCCGCCGCCGAGTTGCAGCCCCAGGTTCCGGTGCGCATCGCGCCGGTGCCCGGGCTGGTGCTGGGCGTCAACGAGTTCACCCTGGGGGCCGCGCCCCCTGCCGGCGACTTCGACGCGAGCCACGCCGTGCGGCTCAGGCTGCTGCTGGGCGAATTGCCCGTGGCAGACGCCACCTTCTGGGCCGAGCCGGGCACCGCCCTGCAGGGTGTGCTGCGGGTGGAGCTGGGGGCAGGCGGGGAGGACGACCATGCGCACCGCTGAACCCCGCACCGCCACACCGGTCCCGGCCATCGAGGTGGAGCACCTCACCGTGAGCTACGGGCCGCGCCCGGCCCTGCTGGACGTGAGTCTCAGTATCGCCCCCGGCCTGCTGGTGGGGGTCATCGGCCCCAACGGGGGGGGCAAGTCCACCCTGATCAAGGCCATTCTGGGCTTCGAGAAACGCGACGTGGGGCAGGTGCGCATCCTGGGGCGCCCGGCCGAGCAGAGTCGGGGGCTGGCGGCCTACGTGCCCCAGCGCGGCAGCGTGGACTGGGACTTTCCCATCACCGTGGAGCAGGTGGCCATGATGGGGCGCTACGGCAGCATCCCCTGGTACCGCGACCCCGGCCCCGAAGACCGCCGCGTGGTGGCCGAGGCCCTGGAGATGGTGCGCATGCAGGATTTTCGCAAGCGCCAGATCGGCCAACTCTCCGGGGGGCAGCAGCAGCGCGTGTTCATGGCCCGGGCCCTGGCTCAGGGGGCGCAGATCCTGCTCCTGGACGAGCCCTTTGCCGGGGTGGACGCCGCCACCGAGCGCGCCATCCTCGATGTGCTGGAGCGCGCCAAGCAGTCCGGCCGCACCCTGGTGGTGGTGCACCACGACCTGGGCACGGCCGCGGAATATTTCGACCAGCTGGCCCTGATCAAGCAGCGGCTCTACGCCTACGGCCCCCCGCGCGCCGTGCTGCAGCCCGAGCTCCTGAGCGAGGTCTACGAAGGCGCGCTCAAGGCCTTTGCCCATCTGGAGCGCGGCCCCGCCGCCCAGTGCCCCCAGGAGGAGCGGCCGTGACCGAACTCCTGCAACAGTTGTTGGTGGCGCCCCTGCAAGAGGGCTTCTTCCTCAAGGCCCTGCTCGGCGGGGGGCTGGTGGCCGTGGTCAGCGGCGTGGTGGGCTGCCTGGTGGTGCTGCGGCGCATGGCC
>CAZNSV010000385.1:0-3760 GCA_964575775.1 uncultured Desulfovibrionaceae bacterium | reverse complement strand
CGGGCCTTCAAGCCGGTGCATCACCCCGGGGCCATCGTCTACAAGAAGGAGTGACGGCCGCACCCATCGGTCAGGCAGGTCGGGACGCGCACATCAGCATACGAGGCGGAGACGCAGGTGGCGAAAATCATTCCGGTGGCGAACCAGAAAGGCGGTGTGGGCAAGACCACCACCGCCCTGTCCCTTGGGGGGGCCCTGGGCATACTCGGCAAGCGGTGTCTGGTCATGGACCTCGACCCCCATGCCAGCGCCACCATCCATCTCAAGTTCTATCCCGAGCGCCTGGAATTCACGGTCTACGACCTCTTCACCCGGCTCGACGAGAACTGGGAGCAGGTCTGGCGGCGCATCCGCTACCAGGCACCCGGGGGGCACTTCGAATTCGTACCCAGCCACATCCGGCTCTCGGAACTGGAGATGGACCTGCGCGACCGCCCCCACAAAGGGGGCATCCTGCAGCGGGCCCTGCGCCACGTGGACAAGGATTACGATTACGTGCTGCTGGACTGTCCACCCCATGTGTGCATAGTGTTGGTGAACGCCCTGGTGGCCGGGGGACTGTGCGTGATCCCCATCCAGACGGATTTCCTGGCCTTGCACGGGCTGAAACTGCTCTTCGACACCATGCGCACCCTGAACCGGGTCCTGCCCGAGCCCATCGACTACCGGGTGCTGGCCACCATGTACGACCAGCGGGCCGGGGCCTGCCGCCGGGTCATGGAGCTCTTGCGACGCAAGATGGAGCAGCGGATGTTCAACACCGTGATCCATGTGGATACGAAATTTCGCGAAGCCTGCGCCCACGGCAAGGTGATTTACGACATCGCCCCCAGCACGCGAGGCGCGCAGGAATACCTGCAGCTGGCTAAAGAAGTAGAGAAGTTATGACGAAGACACCGGAAGAATACCTCCAGGAGCAGGAGTTCCGGCCCGAACCCGAGGCGGAAACCTTTTCCGAGGCGGAAAAGGCCTTTCTGGAGAAGTACCTGGGGCTCGAGGAGCCGGGGATTCTGGAAAAGCTGGGCCTGGAGGCGCCGGTGGAGGCGCGCAGCGTACCCATGCCCCAGCCCGCGGCAGTGGAGCCTGCCACGGAACCGGAGCCGGAAGTGGAGCCCCTTGCGGTAGAACTCGCGCCGGAGCCGGAAGCCCTCGCGGAGCCCGAACCGGAGGCCGTACCCGAACCGGAGGTAGTACCCGAGGCCCCGGAAGAGGCGGACTGGGACGCGGCACTGGCCGAGGAGGCCTTGGCGGAGAGCCAGGCCCAGACGGTTCAGGCCCAGGAGCCCGAGGCCGAGGTCCAGCCTCAGGTGCAGGCCGAGCCGGAAGCGGTGCCCCTGGACGTGGAACTCAGGGAACGCGCCGAGCTGCAGTTGGTGAGCTGCTACGTGGGGCACCAGGAATACACGGTGCCCATCGACGCGGTGCAGGAAGTGGTCCGGGCGGTGAAGCCCGCCCAGGTTCCCCAGGCACCGTCTTTTGTGGCCGGGTTGGTGAACCTGCGCGGCAGGGTCACGCCCCTGGTGCGCCTGGATGTGCTGCTGGGGCTCAAAAGAGCCGAAGAGGAGACGGAGGCAGAGGATCGCTTCATCATCGTCTGTCGCCGCAAGGGATTGCAGGTCGGCTTTCTGGTGCGCAACGTGGCCACCATGTACCGGGTGGAGCAGCGGCGCATCGAGTGGAACCTGGAGTCCCGACTGGGGGGCACTGTTGAGCTGGTTACGGCCCTGATGCGCAAACCCGACGACAGCCTGGTGGGCATTCTCTCCATCGACCGGATTGTCGATCGTCTCCTGAAACGTTGAGGAGCAGAAGATGGCCAAGCATATCCTCATTGTGGATGATTCCAAGACCGTCCGCAACCTTGTGGCCTTCATCCTGAAAAAGGAAGGCTTCAAGATCACGGCGGCCGAGAACGGCCTGGACGGTCTGGAAAAGCTCTACTCCGCCGAGAAGATCGACCTGATCGTCTCGGATATCAACATGCCCCGCATGGACGGCTTCACCTTCATCAAGACCGTGCGCGAGCAGGATGCCTACAAGGACATTCCCATCGTGGTGCTGTCCACCGAAGGGCAGGAAAAGGACATCAAGACCGGTCTCAACCTGGGGGCCAATCTGTACATGGTCAAACCGGCCCAGCCCGAGAAACTGTTGCGCAACGTGAAGATGCTTTTGGGATGAACTTAGGCCCGCAGAGGATGCCATGAGCCAGGATTTCAACGATCCGGAAATATTCGCCGACTTCATCATCGAGGCCAAGGAGCACCTTGAGACCATCGAGCCCAATCTCCTGGAGCTGGAAAAGAGCCCGGACAATCTGGCCCTGTGCAACGCCATCTTCCGCCCCATGCATTCGCTCAAGGGCGCCTCGGGCTTCCTTGGCCTGAATACCATCAACCGCCTGGCCCACAAGGCGGAAAACATCATGGAGGAGCTGCGCAAGGGCGCCATGCCCGTAACCTCCGAGATCATGGACGTGATCCTGGCCTCCACGGACGCCCTGCGGCAGCTGGTGGACAACCTCGAGGTCACGGGTATCGAGGGCGAGGTGGACGTGGATCCCATCATCGCCACCATCGAGGCCTTGCTGGCCGGGGAGATCCCCGCGCCCCTACGACCCGCAGCGACACCGGCCGCAGCCGCGGCCTCCACCGCGCACGAGCCCGCCGCCGTTGAGGCCGACGAGGCCGAAGCCACGGACAATCCCCGTCCCGGCGCCGGAGGACGGCTGCCTGTCGCCGAAACCCTGGCCGAGCTCCCTCCCTACACCCTGACCACCTTCGGCGAAGGGCACCTCAACGACTTCCTGGAAGAGGCCTTCGAGATCATCGGCAACCTGAATAAGGGGCTGCTGGAGCTGGAAAAGGACCCCACCGCCGGTGGCGAGCTGGTCAACGACATCTTTCGCTATTTCCACAACCTCAAGGGCAACAGCGGCATCATCGGGTTCCGCGAGCTCAACAGCCTGACCCACGAGGCCGAGACCCTGCTCAACCGGGTGCGCAAAGGCGAGATGGAGTCGTCCCACGCCCTCATCGATCTGCTGCTTTCCGTGGTGGACCTCATCGAGGCCCTGGTGAACAAGGTGGAGGTGGAGAGCGGCCAGGTGACGCCTCTGGACATCGCCGAGTTGGTGGGGCGGCTGCAGTCCGCGGTGAACGACGGCATTTCCGATCCCCCGGCGGCTGCGCCTCCTGCCGCCCCGGCCGCCGAGGAAGTCGACCCCCTGGAGAGCGCCTGGGTGGACGCGGTGAACGAGGCCGTGGCCGAGCACAGGCAGGGGCAGGAGCAAGGGGGCAGACAGGCCGCCATCGACGGCCTGCTCACCGAACCCGACGGGAGCGAGGTCGCACCTCCGGCCCCGGAGGAGACCGCCCCGACGCCGGAAGGTCCGCCCCTGGCGCCACCGCCCCAGTCCGAGGCGGACGAGGAGCCCGAGCCCGAGACCAACGGGGGCGGCCCCGACTCCGAGGACGTGGACGTCTTCGAGGGCACCGTCCGGCAGCAGCTCGAGAACATCGACATCGCCATGACCGAGCTGCGCAAGGACGGCGAGAACACGGATTTTGTGGACGGGCTCTACCGCTCCCTGGTGACGTTGCAGAATGCCGCCGGCTACATGGGGCTGGACGAGCTCAAGGTCTATGCCGAGCGCACCGCCAAGCTGGTGGACCAGGCCCGCAAGTCGGGCCTGAGCTTCGAGCCCTTCCTGGACATCATGCGCCAGGAGGTGTCCATCCTGGCCGACATGTTCGCGGCG
>CAZNSV010000384.1:0-3767 GCA_964575775.1 uncultured Desulfovibrionaceae bacterium | reverse complement strand
CTTCCGCGCCACGGGCCGCTCCGCCCTGGCCCGGGACGAGGCCTGCACCATCTTCCGCAACTACGCCCGAACCTTCCACAAGGCCAACGCTCACGGCGAGTTCATCCGCTTCCTGCTGGAGTCCGGGGCCGTGCTCTTCATCGCCACCTTCCTGCTGATCATGCTCCTGGTGCAGAAGATGCCCATTGCATCGGCCCTGGTCTTCCTGGCCATCTTCTACCGCTTCGCCCCCCGGCTGCTCACCGTGCAGCGCAACGTCTACCAGGCCCGCACCCTGCTTTCCTTTTACTGGAGCTGGGAGGCCCGCCACCGCGAGGCCAGCGCCCACCCCGTGCAGGCCTTCGGCAGCCTCCCACCCACGTTCGAGCAGGAGCTGCGGCTGGAGGATATCCGCTTCACCTACCCCGGCGCCCAGGAGCCCGCCCTGCAGGACATCACCCTCTCCCTGCCCAAGGGGCTGTGCCTGGCCGTGGTGGGTCCCTCGGGCAGCGGCAAGAGCTCCCTCATCGACCTGGTGCTGGGGCTCCTGCCCCCGGACAGCGGGCGCATCCTGCTGGACGGCCGCCCCCTGGACACTCTGGACATCGAGGCCTGGCGCTCGCGCATCGGCCTGGTGTTGCAGGACAGCCCCATCTTCCATGCCACGGTGCTGGAGAACATCGCCTGGGGCGCCGACACCCCGGACCGGGACAAGGCCCTGCAGGCGGCGCGCATGGCCCACTGCCTGGAGTTCATCGAGCCCCTGCCCCAGGGCCTGGACAGCGTGGTGGGCGAGAAAGGGGGCCGTCTCTCCGGGGGGCAACGCCAGCGCCTCGCCCTGGCCCGGGCCCTGTACCGCGACCCCTGGCTCCTGGTCCTGGACGAGGCCACCAGCGCCCTGGACGGTGCAGCCGAGGTCGAGGTCCAGAAGGCCCTGGAGCAGATCAAGGGCTCCTGTGCCATGCTCATGGTGGCCCACCGGCTGACCACCGTGCAGATGGCCGACCGCATCCTGGTCCTGGACAAGGGGCGCATCGCGGAACAGGGCAGCTGGGACGAACTGCTGCGGCGCCCCCAAGGCTTGCTGCGCACCATGGCCCGGGTCCAGGGGCTGCAGGACGGCAACGGTCATGCCTGAGCCCAGCGGCACAGCCCCCTTGCGCCTCTGCCTGGTGCTGCCCTCCCTGGAATGCGGCGGCGCCCAGCGGGTGCTCACCCTGCTGGCCAACCACTGGGCCGCCTCGGGCCGGGAGCTCTGCATCCTGACCCTGGACGCCGAACCCACCTTCTACCCCCTGCATCCAGCGGTGCGGCACCGCCCCCTGGGGCTGATGGCCGACTCCGCCTCCCTGCTGCAGGGGCTGGGCAACAACCTGCGCCGCCTGACCGCCTTGCGCCGGGCGCTGCAAGAGGAGCGCCCCCATGGGGTGCTGGCCTTCCTGGGCGACACCAACATCAAGACCCTGCTGGCCACCCTGGGCACGGGGCTGCCGGTGGTGATCTCGGAGCGCTGTCACCCGGCCCTGGACGTGATGAGCCGCCCCTGGCGGGTGCTGCGCCGCCTCGCCTACCCCCTGGCCCGGGCCCTGGCCGTGCAGACCAGCGAGATCAAGGACTTCTTCCCGCGCTCCCTGCAGCGCAAGACCGTGCTCATTCCCAACCCCCTGACCCCCCTGCCCGAGCCGGTGCCGCCCCTCGCGGTGGCGCCGCCGGTGCTCTGCGCCTTGGGGCGGCTGCACCCGCAGAAAGGCTTCGACCTGCTCATCCGCGCCTTTGCCCGAGTGGCGCCGCGCTTTCCGCACTGGAGCTTGCGCATTCACGGCGAAGGCCCCCTGCGCGCCGAGTTGGAGGCCCTGGTGCGAGACAGCGGCCTGGCCGGGCGGGTGGCACTGCCGGGCGTGGCCCCGGACGCCTACGCGGCCCTGGCGGACTGCGCGGTGTTCGCCCTGCCCTCGCGCTACGAAGGCTTTCCCAATGCCCTGATGGAGGCCATGGCCATGGGGCGGGCCGTGGTGGCGGCGGACTGCCCCAGCGGTCCGGCGGAGCTGATCCGCCCCGAACACAACGGCCTGCTGGTGTCCGTGGAGGACGTAAGCGCCCTGGCCACGGCCCTGGAGCGGCTGCTGGACGACGCCCCCCTGCGGGAGCGCCTGGGCGACGCGGCCCGAGACATCGCCCGGGAGTTCGACGTGGCCGCCGTGGCCGCCCAGTGGGACGCCCTGCTGCGCCGGGCCGGAGTGCCCGTGCCTCCCGTGGATGCGGATGGAGGCACGCCGTGAGCGCCCGCCAGGAAGTGCTCTTTGTCTCGCCCTCCCTGGCTGGAGGCGGTGCGGAGCGCGTCTGCACCACCCTCCTGCGCCACCTGGACCGGGAGCGCTTCGCCCCCGTGCTGGCCCTGGCGGACAAGAGCGGCCCGCTGCTGGCGGAGTTGCCCGAGGACGTGCCGGTGCTCGATCTGCAGGCCGGGCGGGTGCGCAAGGCCTGGGGTCCGCTGATCAAGGTGGTGCGCCAGCGCCGCCCCCAAACGGTGTTCACCATGCAGGGGCACCTGAACTGCGTGGTGCGGCTGGCCATGCCGTTCTTTCCACGCGGCACCCGGGTGGTGGCGCGGGAGGCCATCATCCTCAGCCGGTCCATTGCGGCCGGGGAGGCGCACCCGATGTTCTCGCGGCTCTACCGGCTGCTCTATCCAGGCTTCGACGCCGTGGTCTGCCAGTCCGCGGAGATGGAGGCGGACTTGGTGGAACGGCACGGCCTGCCCGCGTCCAGGGCGGTGCGCATCCCCAACCCCGTGGACACGGCCCGGTTGCAGGCCCTGGCCGCCCGGGGCGGGCAGGAACTACCCCTGAGGCGCCCCTTTTTCGTGGCCATGGGGCGCCTGGAGCGGCAGAAAGGCTTCGACCTTTTGTTGCAGGCCCTGGCCCAGCTGCCGCAGCCGCGCCCCCTGCTGGTACTGCTGGGGCAAGGGGGGCAGGAGGCGGCCCTCAGGGCCCAGGCTCTGGAATCCGGATTGGGGGCGGACGTGGAGTTCGCGGGCTTTGTGCGCAACCCCTACCCTCTGCTGGCCGCGGCGGACCTCTTCGTGCTGTCCTCGCGCTACGAGGGCTTTCCCAATGCCCTGCTCGAGGCCCTGAGCCTGGGCACCCCGACGGTGGCCTTTGCCTGCCCGGGCGGGGTGCGGGAGATCGTGCAGGAGGGCGTCAACGGTCGGCTGGCGCCCCCCGAGGATGTCCCGGCCCTGGCCGCGCTGCTGGCGGACTGGCGCAGCCTGCCCCGGGAGCGATCCCGGGTGGCACAGAGCGTCAACGCCCGCTACGGGCTGCGGGCCGTGCTGCGGCGCTACGAGGCGGTCTTCGCGGGCGAGGTACCGCCGGAGACCAAGAGCGAACCGCCGGACAGGGTCTGAACGTTTTGGCGATCTTATCCGCGCTCCGCGCCGGCGCGACATTTCCGGGACTTTTCTCCTTGCCGTTTGCCCTGGCATGGTCTAGGAAAAATTGGTTCAGCACCTTCCGTACAACCCCTTGCCCCTTGTGACCTCGCATGGAACTGGCCCGCGAAAGACAGGAAATCGTTCTCGACCTCAGCCGCGGCTCCTGTGTGACCATCGGCAACTTCGACGGTGTGCACAAGGGGCATCAGAAGCTCATCCAGCGCACCATCCACAAGGCCCAGACCCGTGGCTTGACCAGCGTGGTGGTCTCCTTCTGCCCCCATCCGCTGCACCTGCTGGTGGGGCCGCACACGCCGCCCTTCATCACCGTGCACGAGCAGAAGCTCGACCTCTT
>CAZNSV010000383.1:0-3769 GCA_964575775.1 uncultured Desulfovibrionaceae bacterium | reverse complement strand
ACCGGGGCGCCCGTGCCCCAGGCCGGGGGGCTGGCCCTGGGCTTTTCACGCATGAACGCCATTCTCGAAATCGCCCCCCAGGACCGCCTGGCCAGGGTGCAGCCCGGTGTGGTCACGGACGAGCTCAAGCGCCAGGTCCGGCGCCACGGGCTGTTCTACGCCCCGGATCCGACCTCGGCGGCCTATTGCACCCTGGGGGGAAACATCGCCACCAACGCCGGGGGCGCCAACGGCATGAAGTACGGCACCACCCGCGACGCCCTGCTGGGGCTCACGGCGGTGCTGCCCTCGGGCGAGGTGCTCAGGACCGGGGGGCGCTGCCACAAGAGCGTGGCGGGCTACGACTTCACGCGGCTCTTCTGCGGCAGTGAAGGCCAGCTGGGGGTGATCACCGAGGCCGTGGTCAAGCTGCTGCCCCTGCCGGAAACCGTGGGCACGGTGCTGGGGTATTTTCCGGATGTGGGCGCCACGGCCGAGGCCGTGGCCGCCGTGGTGACCTCGGGCCTGGCCCCGGCCGCCATGGAGCTCATGGACGCGGGCTTTCTGGAGGCGGTGCGTGGGGTCTACGGCGTGGACTATCCCGAGGGCACGGGCGCGGCACTGCTCACCGAGGTGGACGGCCCGGCCGAGAGCGTGGAACGCCAGGCCGGAGCCGTGCAGGAGCTGTTCCGGCGGCACGGCGCCCTGGAGACCCGCAAGGCCCGGGACGAGGCCGAGCGCGAGCTGCTTTGGAAGGCCCGGCGCGGCGGCACCGCCGCCCTGGTGCGCAGCGCCCGGTTCATGATCACCCTGGACTACGCCGTGCCTCTGTCCCTGTTGCCCCGGGCCGTGACTCGGCTGCAGGAGCTGGCCCGGGAGCTGGCGGTGCGGACCGTGATCATCGCCCATGCCGGAGACGGTAACCTGCATCCCATGTGTATTTTCGACCCCGACCAACCCGAGGAGCTGGCCCGCTTCAAGGAGCTCGAGGCCCGGAGCTGCCGCGAGATTCTGGCCCTGGGCGGCACTCTCAGCGGGGAGCACGGTATCGGGCTGGAGAAGGCGCCCCTGCTGGCCGACGAACTGGGCGGCACGGCCATGGCCCTGGCCCGGCGGGTGAAGCAGGCCTTTGATCCCAAACTGATCATGAACCCGGGGAAGGGCGAATGGGCGGGAAGCTGAGACCTCGGTTGCCGGACGGCGCCACCTGCGAGCGCTGCGCCCGCTGCCTGAGCGTCTGCCCCAGCTACTTGGGCGCGCTGCAGGAGACCATGAGCCCCAGGGGGCGTTGGGAGCTGGTGCGGGCCATGGCTGCCGGGGAACTGCTGCCCGGTTCCAGGGGGCGCGAGGCCTTTTCCCGCTGCCTGCAGTGCAGGGCCTGCGTGGAGGCCTGCCCCAAGGGGGTGGACGTGCCCGCCGCCGTGCTGGTGGCGCGCCAAGCCCTGGCCGGTGGCAGGGGGCTGAAGAGCCGCCTGGAGCGTCGCCTGCTGGCCCTGGGCTTGCGGCATCGCAGACAGGTGGCGCGCTTGGCGCGTCTGCTCACGCCCTTGCGGGTCTTTCTGCCGCGCCGCCCCCAAGGGGGGCGGCATCTGCCCCTCTTCCTGCCCGAGATTCTGGCCGGACGGCGCGTGCCCCCCATTGCCGCGGCCGGAGTGGCGGAGCTCCTGCCCGAGACCGTGGCCCCGGAGTCCGGAGCCATGCGCGGCGAGGTGCTGCTCTTCACGGGCTGCTATTTCGGGTTGCTGGACCCCGCGCCGGTGCAGGCCGCGGTCAGGGTGCTCACTGCCGCCGGGTTCACGGTGCACCTGCCCAAGGGGCAGGGCTGCTGCGGCGCTCCGGCCTGGTACGCGGGGCACGCCGACCTGGCCCGGGAGGCCTTCTGGCGCACCATGCAGTCCCTGGTGGAGCGGCCCGAGCTGCCCATCCTGACGCTGTGCGCCACCTGCGGCAGCACCCTGCGCAATCTGGGGCAGTGCTACTTTGCCGGGCGCCCCCTGGAGGCACAGGCCGCGCAGCTGGGTGCCCGGGTGCGGGATTGCTGCGATTTTCTGGCTCAGCAAGAGGAGAGTGCGCTTCCACTTTCCGCTGTTCAGCCTGCCCAGCGGGTCACCGTGCACGACCCGTGCCACCTGCAGCGCGGGCTGCAGGTACGCGACGCCCTGCGTACGCTCCTGGCCCGGGTGCCCGGTCTGGAACTGGTGGAGGCCGACGCCCGGAACAGCTGCTGCGGCGGGGGCGGGCTCAGCGGTTTCAAGCACCCCTTGCAGGCCAGCCAGGTGGGGCAGTTGCGGGTGCGGGCCCTGCAGGACACGGGAGCCGGGACCGTGGTTTCACCCTGCCCTGGCTGCCTGCTGCAGCTGCGCGACCAGTTGGAGCGAGGCAACAGCCCCATGCGCGCCCTGCATCCCCTGGAACTTCTGGCCGCGTGCCTCGATTGACCCGCTCACGGAACTGGGCGCTGTGGACACAAGGCTTCACAAGAGTGAAACGTGAAAGGTGTAGATTCTTCCCCTCGCGCTCACCCTCTTTTGATACTTTATAATTGACTGTTATCAAAGACATAAGTGTAATGGAGAGTGCGAGAGAAGCCCTGGCCGGTCGTCGTCGATCCTCGCCCCGGGGGATCCCGCGCGACTCTGCAACCATCAAGTGGTCGTCTCCAGCCCTGGTTCAGGAGGAACCGCATGCCCACGTTGATCCTGCATAATGCCCGCATCCGCACCATGGATCCCTCGCGCCCCTGGTGCAGCGCCCTGGCCGTGTGCTGCGGTCGGGTCATCTCCACGGGGGCGGACCGGGAAATCCTGCCCCTGGCCGACAGCCGCACCCGGGTTCTGGACCTGGGGGGGCGGCTGGTGCTGCCGGGCTTCACGGAGAGCCACATCCACTATTTCGACTGGGCCCTCGGGCTGACCCAGCTGCCCGTGCACCACTGCACTTCCCTGGCCGAGCTGGAGCGCAGCGTGCGGGAGGCCGCGGCCAGGACGCCCAAGGGTGAATGGATTCTGGGGCAGGGCTGGAGCGAGACCCGCTGGCCCGAGGGGCGCATGCCCGACCGGCACGACCTGGACCGGGCCGCGCCGGAACACCCGGTGCTGCTCTGGCGCGCGGACCTGCACCTGGCCGCGGCCAATTCCCTGGCCCTGGAGCTGGGCGGGCTCCGGGCCGACACGCCCGACATCCCCATGGGGCGCATCGACCGAGCCCCGGACGGCACGCCCACGGGCCTGCTCTGCGACCTGGCCATCAATCCCCTCAAGTCCCGGGCCATGCGAGAATTCCGGGAGGACGCGGTGGTGGAGGCCATGGCCAAGGCCCAGGCCGAGCTGCACGCCCTGGGCGTCACGGCCGTGCACGACATGCGGCTCATGGGCGGCCTGGAGGGCCCCCTGGCCCTGCGCGCCTGGCGGCGGCTGGAAGAGGAGGGGCGTTTGCGGCTGCGCGTCTGGTGCTGCCTGCCCGGCGAGCAGCTGGACGACTGCCTGCACCTGGGGCTGCGCAGCGGTCTGGGCTCGCCGCTGTTGCGCATGGGGCACCTCAAGTATTTCACCGACGGCTCCATGGGCGCGCGCACGGCCTGGATGCTGGAGCCCTACGCCTCCGGTGGGCTGGGCCTGCCGCTCACGCCCATGGAGGACCTGCGGCGCGACGCCCGCAAGGCCCGGCAGGCCGGGCTGGCCCTGGCCGTGCACGCCATTGGCGACCGCGCGGGCCGCGAGCTGGTGGAGCTCTTCGCGGAGCTGGAGGCCGTGGACGCAGGCAAGGGGCGCGCCCGGGTGCCGGACCGTAT
>CAZNSV010000382.1:0-3792 GCA_964575775.1 uncultured Desulfovibrionaceae bacterium | reverse complement strand
TGCACACTGCCGCGATATGGGCGGAGAAGTCCTTGCGGATCAGCTTCACGAAGCCGTAGATGGACGTGAGCGGCGTGCGCAGCTCGTGGGAAACCGTGGTCACCAGGCTGGACTTGAGCTCGTCGAGCACCAAGAGCTCCCGGTTGGCGCGCTCCAGCTCTTCCGCCTTGGCGGCCAGGTCGCGGGTGCGCTCCGCCACCAGTTGCTCCAGGTCCGCGTGGGCGTTCTGCAGGGCCTCCTCGGCCAGCTTGCGCTGGGTGACGTCCATGATGAAGCCTTCCAGATGGAGCAGGTTCCCGCCCTCGTCGTAGATCCCGCGCCCCCGCTCCCAGAACCAGCGCACTTCCCCATTCCTATGGGTGATGCGATACTCTTCCTCGAGCACGCCCCGCGTCGCCAACACGCCCTGCCAGATGTCCCAGAGCACCTGACGGTATTCCGGCCTGATCAGGTCGTTGAAAGCCACCCTGCGCTGCAGGAACTCTTCTGGCGCATAGCCGGTGATCCGTTTGCAGCCACCGCTGATGTAGAGCATGGTCCAGGCCTCGTCGTTGCGGCAGCGGTAAATGAAGCCCGGCAGGTTGTCCGTCATGCCGGTCAGGGTGCGCTCGCTTTCGCGCAGGGTGAGCTCCACCTGCTTGCGGTCCGTGATGTCCATGACATTGCCCAGCACCTTGACCAGCCGACGGCCCTGCAGCACCGGACGCCCCACCACCTGCACCCATTTGCGCTCCCCCTGGACCGTGGTGATGGGGCACTCCAGACTGTAAGGTTCTCCTTCTTCCATACAGCGCCGGAACGCCTCCAGAATGACCTCCCGGTCCTCGGGCCTGTAGCAGTCCAGCGTGCGCCCCCGCTGCTCGGGCGGCCCGGCGTCTTCCACGCCGGGGGCGAAGCCGTGGATGCGATCCGTCTCGTCGGTCCAGCTCAGGCTCCCCTTGGTCGCGTTCCACTCCCAGCCCCCCACCTTGGCCAGCTGCTGCGTAAGTTCCAGCAGGTCCCGGCTTTCGCGCAGGGCCTCCTCGTTGAGCACCCGGGCGGTGATGTCCTGGAACACCGTGGCGAAGCGTCCGGGACCCGGCGCATAGACCGAGACCCGGAAGTGTTTGTTCATCGGTGCGTAATAGGTCTCGAAGACTTGGCGCCCCCCTCGGGTCAAGGCCACCTCGGCGTAGATGTCCAGATACGGGGGCGGGTCCACCCCGTAAACCTGCGAGGCCGGCAAACCCACCACGGCCTCGCGCACCAGGCCGGTGATCTGCTCGTACTGGGTGTTGATGTCCAGGATGCGGTAGTCCACCGGCCGCCCCTGACTGTCGAAGATCAACTCGTGCAGGCAGGCCCCGTCGTTCATGGAGGAGTAAAGATTGCGGTAGCGCTCCTCGCTCTCGCGCATGGCCTCCACGGCCTTGCGGTGCTCGTGGATATCCGCGGCATTGCCCACAAAGGACAGCAGCTGCCCCTGGGCATCGAAAACCGGAGCCACAATGGAGCGGTGCCAGCGATAGGAGCCGTCCTTGTGCCGGATGCGGTACTCCACCCCACCCGTGATGTCTTCTCCGGCCACGGCCCTGGCCAGGAAGGCTTCACACACCGCCAGGTCGTCGGGGTGGGTGAACTCCCGGAAATCATGGCCCATGAGCTCCCTTGGATCGTGCCCCAGCAGGGACGCGATGCTTTGCGAGACAAAGGTCAGGGTGCCTGTGGCCGTCACGGTGTAGATGATGCTCTGGCTGTGCTCCACCAGGATGCGGTACTTCTCCTCCGCCTCGCGCAGGGCCTGCTCCGCCTGCTTGCGGGCAGTGATGTCGCGGAAGATGCCCTCCACCCCCAGGGTGGTGCCCTGGGCGTCGCAATGGAAGGAGCTGGTGGTGGCGACGGCAACCACGCTCCCGTCCTTGCGCCTGAGCTCCACCTCGTAGTCGCGAACACAGCCCTCGACCTTGATCCGCTCGATGTAGGCCTGGCGCTGGGTGGGATCGGCCCAGAACTCCACACTGGGGCGCCCCAACAACTCCTCCACGCTGTCGTAGCCCAAGAGCCTTGGCCCGGAAGGGCTGACCATGACCAGCCGTCCCTGGGCGTCGGTGCGGTAGAACACGTCCTGGATGTTGTCGACGACCGACCGGTAGCGCTCCTCGCTCCCCCGCAGTGAATCCACCATGGCCTGCAACGCACCGCCCAACTCCGCCACCTCGACCAGGGGCGAGCTGACGCTTCCGGCTGCGTTTCCGGCCAAGACTTCCCTGGCATAGCGCAAAAGCGGCGCCAGGCTGCGGCGCACGGCCCAGCGCACGAACAGCGCGGACAGCAGCAGGAGCAGGGCCAGTACCGTGATCAGCTTCCGCCAGACCTGGGCATAGGCTTCGCGCAGCTCCGCCCTGGCCTGGGCCGATTCCGTGACCTGCAGTTCCAGGGCATCCGCCCCCACCCGCAGGGGAAAGCTGGCGGAGAACATGGGGGCCTGCCCATCCCGGGAGGGGCGTTCCCCGGGTTCGGACACCTGGGCCAGGATCCGTTGCCCCAATTGAAGACGCAGCCCTTGCACCTGCGTTTCCGTGCGCAGCTCGTTCAAGAGGGCTTCGTTGCGGTCCAGCAGGATCCCGGCCAGCACCAACCCCAGTTGCTCCCCGCTGCGCCGTTCCAGGACCCGCACCGCCAACACCGCGGCCACAGGTTCGTCGGGCAGGCAGTCCGTGCAGGACAACTGCCAGGTCCCGGTCTCCGCCCGATGGTTCCAGCCCCCTGCCGCGGCTTCGAGCCCGGGCAGGCTGCTCCCGGCCTGCAGCAGCAGCTTGTGATCGACGTCAAAGAGCATGAGCACATCGAGGTTTTCGCCCTGACCACTGTGCAGCAGCTGCCCCATAAACCGGTTGAGCAGCACCGCGTCGCCGGTGCGTACGGCCTCGGCAAAGCCCGAAGTGCGCACCGTGCCACGGAGCAGGGATTCCAGCACCTGCAGCCGGGCCGAGAGGCTACGCTGGATGATGCCGTGGCGGTACTCCAGACTGCGGTGGGTCTCGCGGGAGAGGGCCGCCAGGGAGGCGTCGTAGCTGATCCAGAGCAGGGTTCCGGAAATGAACGCCGCGCACAGCACCAGCAGCAGGACCACGGCCGTGCCCAGACGGATGCGGACGGGGGGCGATTTCATGCCGCGACCTCAGGGTCGGGCAGAACCGCCAGGCTCCATCGGGGCGGCCACACAGGCTGGCCCACGGGCTGTGGATAGCGGGGGCGAGGTGCCCGATGGTGCGGTACGGACCCGGGACTGGTCATCGCGTTCCTTTGTTCGACAGCATGGACTGCACCGGCTGTGCGCGTTCAGATTCCGCTTCAAGCCGCCCCCCTCGGCATCCGGCCGCCTGCCCGTGCTGATACGGCATGGACGAATGGATAACTACGGGGCAGCATACACCAGACGCGGGGGTAATACAATGGCGAGATGTTGAAATAGCTGCAGAAAATATTCTACCGAGCTGGGAGAATACAACCTGTCCGCCCCCGGTTGCGTCGTGAAGGGATTCGGTCCGCAGAACCAGTCACACCTTGCACAGGAAAGGCGTTTCAGGCTAGAATGTGGTCTGGACTGCAGTTCCACCCCCTGTAGCGCAAGGAGGCCCGCAATGTTTTGTCGCGTGCACATGCCCCCCAGCACCTGCCTGACCCGTGGCTCGCGTCTGTTATGGCTCTTCTGGCTGCCGTGCCTCCTGTTCCTGCTCCTCGCGGGCGGAACCCCGGCCGCGGCCCAGACCTGGGTCAAGATTCGCGGGACCATCGTCTACGACAGCGACA
>CAZNSV010000381.1:0-3795 GCA_964575775.1 uncultured Desulfovibrionaceae bacterium | reverse complement strand
ACCATCTCCACCACCTGCACGTGGCGCTGGGGGGGTTCGTCGAAGGTGGAGCTGATGACCTCGGCCTTCACCGTGCGCTCCATGTCGGTCACTTCCTCGGGACGCTCGTCGATGAGCAGGACGATGAGATAGACGTCGGGGTGGTTGGTGGCGATGGAGTTGGCGATGGTCTGGAGGAGCATGGTCTTGCCGGTACGCGGCGGGGCCACGATGAGCCCGCGCTGACCGCAGCCGATGGGGGCCAGCAGGTCGATGACCCGGGCGGAATACTTGTCCGCCCCATTTTCCATGCTGAAACGCCGATCCGGATAGATGGGCGTCAGGTTGTCGAAGAGCACCAGCTGTTTGGAGTTCTCCGGGGTGAGGAATCCGATCTCGTTGACCCTGAGCAGGGCGAAGTAGCGTTCGCCTTCCTTGGGGGGGCGGATCTGCCCCGAAACCACGTCGCCCTTGCGCAGCCCGAAACGCCGGATCTGGGACGGCGAGACGTAGATGTCGTCCGGGCCAGGCATGTAGCTGTACATGGGGGAGCGCAGAAAACCGAAACCGTCAGGCAGGATCTCCAACACCCCTTCGCCGAAAATGGCTCCGTTTTGCGAGGCGCAGCTCTGGAGCAGGGTGAAGATGAGCTCCTGCTTGCGCAACCCGCTGGGGTTGTCGATGTTGTATTCCTTGGCCAGAGCCATGAGCTCGGGCATGCTCTTGGTTTTGAGCTCGGAAAGATTCAGGATATTGTCCATGTTTGGAGCCGGTTTGGAGCCTTTGCCTTGACGCATAAATCGCATTCCTCTCGACGTTGTTAAGTCATCCTGCCGGAGCATTCAGCGACTGAGTCTGAGATGCAACACTTGCTTGGGGGCGTGCCGTGCAGGGGAGTGTGGATGCTGAAAGAGAGTCCGTTGCTGGGGGAATAAAGTGAATAAATATATTGTGTGTGCTGCTTAGTACAGGGCGTGCCTTGACCTTGTCAACAAAACAACTCGATTGTACATTGATTCAACGGCAGGTATCGCGTGTGGATACGTGTCGACTCAGAAGACCGGATTGCGTTCAAGAATCGTTTAAGCAGCGGTTCCCGTGTGGTCGCTGCGATGCAGCCGGGATGCTTTCAATCGGATGTGGCACGTCTGGAATAGCTGCTTACTCCATCCAATGATCATTGGCAAGTCTTTTATTGCCCAAGCGACGGCTGCAACGTGATTCGTTCTGTCCTGTCGCGAGCCATGGGCCAGAAGGTACTCGCTACTCGGCTGGCTGCTGCAGCACGTCCGCGAACAGGGCCTCGATGTTTTCCTTCACACTGCTCTGGGGGCGGTCCAAAGCATGGGCCAGCTCCAGGGTGATCAGGTTCATGGCCTGCTCCAGCAGACGCCGCTCCCCAAAGGACAGTTCCTTGTCCTTGCCGATGAGCAGCAGCTCCTTGAGCACGTAGGCCACGTCGGCCAGGTCGCCGCTCTTGAGCTTCTCGGAGTATTCGCGGTAACGCCGGTTCCAGTTCTGCCCGGAATAGCCCGTGAAGTCGCTGCGGTCTTCCAGGGCGGTCAGGATGCGCTTGCCCGCCTCGCTGTCGCACACGGGGCGCAGGCCCACGTTGCGCGCGTTACGTACCGGCACCATGAGCGTCACGTTGTTGCTCAGGATGCGCACGATGTAGAACTCGGCCGAAGTGCCCCCGATCTCCTGGTTCTCGATGCGTTCGACTTTGCCCACGCCCTGGGCTGGATAGACAACCAATTGATCGACCGAAAACACCTGAACGGCTCCTTGGAGGGGTGAGTGCACTGTGGCAAGGGGCAGGCGGAATACGTCCTTGAGTCGTTCTACCTCAAAGCGAAAATTCTGTCCATGGCTTCTCACCAAGGGGCGGAGCGCGTCCGGAATCCCTGGTCGCACTAGGCCGCGAAGCCGTTGATGAACTGCTGGGCCGGGGTGAAACCCTGCTCCACGAAGAGCTGCAACCCCTCTTCGGCGGCGTCGAGCACCTTGTCCACCACCGTGGCCTCCGCGGCAGTGAAGGGGCTCAGCACGTGGTCGCGGGTGTCGGGATACTCGGGCTTGCCGATGCCCAGGCGCAGCCGAAAAAATTCGCCGCTGCCCAGGTGGGCGCTGATGGACTTGAGCCCGTTGTGCCCGGCGTTGCCGCCCCCTTGCTTGAACTTCATGCGCCCCAAGGGGAGGTCGAGTTCGTCGTGGAGCACCACGAACCGCTCCGGGGGGAGCTTGTAGAACCCGGCCACATAGCCGACACTGCGGCCGCTCTCGTTCATGTAGGTCATGGGCTTGAGCACCAGCCACTGCCCTGAACCGTGCAGTTCGATGCGGGACAACTCACCCAGGACCTTGCGAGAACTCAAGTCCGCGCAGGCCTGCGGGGCCCGGCGTTGACAGCTTTCACGCAGACGGTCGGCGAGCAGGAAGCCGAAATTGTGGCGTGTCCGGCTATAGCGCTGGCCAGGATTGCCCAGTCCGACTATGCAGCCGCGAAGATCCATGAATAATGGCCTGCATGCCAACGACACCCCAAGGGGCACCGGTGGCGTGAAAAGGCCTCCGCCCCTTCCTTGTGGTGGAAGCAAGCGGAGGCCTGGGAGCTCAGGGGGTCTAGCCGGCTTCGCCGGACTGCTTGGACTTTTCGTCGTCGGCGCTCTTGGCGATGACACCCACCACGGCGAAGTGCTCGTCGAAAATGACCTGCACGCCGCTGGGAACCTTGAGGTTCTCCACGTGGATGTTGTCACCCACCTTCAGGTGCGTCACGTCGATCACGATGCTGCCGGGGATGTCGCTGGGCAGACACTCGATTTCCAGGTGGTCACGGAAGACCTCCAGGAGACCGCCGCCGATCTTCACGCCCACGGGCTCGCCGGTGATCTGGACGGGCACGGTGATGCGCATCTTGGCGGTCATGTCCACGCCGTAGAAATCCACGTGCTCGAAAAAGCCCTTCACCGGCTCGCGCACGATCTTCCAGATGAGCGCGGGACGCACTTCGTCGGAGCCCTCGATCTTCAGCTCGAAGATCTTGTTGCTGCCGAGCTGTTCCCAGGCCTTTTCCAGGGGCACGTACTCGGCCTGGACGAGCTGGTTCTCGCCCTTGCCGTTGTAGAACACCCCGGGCACGAGCCGCTCCGCACGCAGGCGGCGGCTGGGACCCTTGCCCGTTTGTTCACGTTTTTGCACGGATAACTGCAACATCTGGTTCATTGTGGATCTCCTTGAAATGACGCATGGAGCCGGGTCAGGCGCACGGTCCTGCCGCTCTCAGACGAAGAGGACGCTCACCGAAGAATCGGTATGGATGTTATGGATGGCCTTGGCCAGCAACCCGGCCACGGAGAGCACTTTCAGCTTGGGGCACCGGACGGGCTTGTCGCCGGCCGGGATGGTGTTGGTGACCACCACCTCGGAAAATTTGGAAGCGCAGAGGCGGTCGATGGCCGGGCCGGACAACACCGGGTGCGTGGCGCAGGCGATGACGTCCTTGGCCCCCCCCTCCAGGATGATCTCCGCCGCAGAGACCATGGTCCCGGCCGTGTCGATCATGTCGTCCACCACCACCGCGATCTTGTTGCGCACGTCCCCGATGAGGTTCATGGCCTTGGCCTTGTTGGGGGCGTCGCGCCGCTTGTCGATGATGGCCAGACTGGCACCGAAGCGCTTGGCGTAGTGGCGGGCGCGCTCCGTGCCCCCGGCGTCCGGGGACACGATGACCAGCTCGTCCTCGAACTGGCGCAGATAGTCCATGAACACGGGCAGGGCGTAGAGGTTGTCCACGGGCTGGTCGAAGAAACCCTG
>CAZNSV010000380.1:0-3802 GCA_964575775.1 uncultured Desulfovibrionaceae bacterium | reverse complement strand
ACCCATGCACCTCCTGGACGATATCGAACTCATCGACCGGGAGCTGGGGGAGCTGGGGCGCTACACCTACGCCTTTGCCGACCTGCACCGGGCCGGTGTGCCCCTGGCCTTTGGCTCGGATTGCCCCGTGAGCACTCCCGACCCCCTGCGGGGGCTGCACGCCGCCGTGACGCGCCAACGCCCCCAGGAGCCCGAACGGGCGCCCTGGTACCCGGAGCAGCGGCTGGACCTGGACGCGGGCCTCAAGGCCTACACCCTGGGGCCGGCCCGAGCCTGCGGTCTGGAGGCCGAGCAGGGCAGTCTGGCGTCGGGGCGCTGGGCCGACCTGGTGGTGCTGGATCGGGACGTCACCACCCTGGAGCCGGAGGAACTGCCCCACGCTCGGGTGCAACTGACCTTTCTCGGGGGGCGGCTGGTGCACGGGGACCTCGACCCGGAGTCCCCGGCTGGCTGAGGTGCCGGGCCGCGCGGGCGGCCGGATTTCGGACCGGTTGCGTCCGGTTCGCCCAGCTGTTACCAGTTCTAGTATGGTTCTTTCGGGCAAGGGGATGTACTATGGCCAGCCGTACCCATGTTCAGATCTCGCTGTCCGTGCTCATCGCCGGGATTGTGCTGGGCACGGCGGTACTCCTGGTGACCGCGCTGCTGCTGGTGGTGAAGCACGAAAGCGACGCCACGGCCCTGGAATCCGCGGAGCAGTTGTTCAGCGAGATTTCGCAAAAGACCCTGGCCACCGTGAATACCGTGCTGCGCAGCACCGCCACCCTGGCGGACACCGCGGTGCTGACCTTCGACAAGGGGCGGGGCGGGGCTGCGGCTGAAGGGGAACTGCAGGCCATGCGCTCCCTGTTGCAGGATAACCCGCATCTTTTGTCTGTGTATATCGGCGAGGAGGACGGCGCCTTCCGCCAGCTGGTGGCGGTGCGGGGCAACGAGTTTGTAGTGGAGAGCTACGGCGCCCCTCCGGGTACCGAGTATGTCCACCGGGACCTGGGCGGACTGCAGGCCGGGCCCCGCAACGAGGCGCGGCGGTTCCTGGACGCGGGGCTCCGGGAGCTGGGCGCCCCCGGCGCGGTGGGTACGAGTTACGACCCCAGGGTGCGCCCCTGGTATGAACAGGCCAGGCAGAGCGGGCGCAGCGTCTTCACCATGCCCTACGTGTTCAGCAGCTCCCGGTTGCCCGGGCTGACCTGCGCCCGGGTGCTGCCCGACGGCAGCGGCGTGTTCGGGGCCGACGTGACCCTGGCCAGCCTGGGTGAGATGCTGGCGACCCAGAAGGTGGCGGAGAGCGGCACCCTCTGGATCGTGGACGCGCAGAAACGGCTGGTGGCCTATCCCGGTCTGGCCTGGGGGAGCGTCATCGGCGAGGATCTGCAGCTGCCCGCGGCGGAGCAGGCCGACAACCCGTTGGTGCGGGAGGTGGCGCGGGTGCCGGACGGAGGCTCCGGGCCCTTCTTCGTCACCGTGAACGGCGAGGTCTATCTGGCCGATCTGGCCACCATGCCCGAGGAGTACGGCCTGGCCCTCACCGTGGCGGTGGCGGCGCCCCTGCGGGAAATCATGGGCTACATCGGGCGCATGGCCCTGCGCATCGTGTTGATTGCCGGGGGCTTGCTCCTGCTCATCGTGCCGGTGGCGGTCTTCATGGCACGCCGGACTTCGCGCCCCGTGGGGGAGTTGGTGCGCGAGGCCGAGAAGATCCAGCGCTACGACTTCTCCCCCTCGGAGCCCATTGTCTCCCATGTCCGCGAGGTGCAGGAACTGGCCGCAGCCTGCGAGGTCATGAAAAATTCCCTGCGCGACAAGACCGAGGGCCTGGAGCGCACCCGCGAGAAGCTGGAGCTGCTGCTCCAGGGGGGGCTGGCCCTGTCCGCGGAAAAGGAGCTCTCCCGGCTGGTGACCCTGATTTTTCAGACGGCCAGGACCCTGGCCCAGGCCGACGGTGGCGTGCTCTATCTCTTCGAGGGGGATGCGCTGGGCGTGGAGATGCTCGCCTTGCAAGGAGAGAGCGTGGTGCTGGGTGGCTTGTCCGGGAACCCAGCGCCCCGGGTGATGGTGCGCCCCGCCATCATGGCCTTTCTCAGTCAGGATTCGGTGTTGCGCTTTGCCTGCGAGGCCTTCAACGGGCGCAAGACGGTTTACGTGCAGGGGCGGGAGCTCTCGCTCTTCCCCACGGGGCTGCCCGAAGAGCCCAAGGACTACCCCATCCGCTCCCTGGTGGCCGTGCCCATCGTCACGCGGCGCGACGAGGTCCTGGGGGTCATCCAGCTCTTCAACCCCCACGTGGACGAGACGGACAGCGCCGGGGCCCAGCACCTGGAGGCGTTCATCGGCGCCCTGGCGGCCCAGGCCGCCGTGACCCTGGACAACCGCAACCTGGTTCTCTCCTTGCAGGAGCTGTTCGATGCCCTGATCAAGGTCATTGCCACATCCGTTGATTCGAAATCGCCCTACACCGCGGGGCACTGCACGCGGGTGCCCCTGCTGGCCGAGATGCTGGCCAAGGCCGCCCACGAGACGCAGGAGGGGCCCTTGCGGGACTTTTCCCTCGACGGCGAGGACGATTGGCGCCAGCTCTGGATCGCGGCCTGGCTACACGACTGCGGCAAGGTGACCACCCCGGAGCACGTGGTGGACAAGGCCACCAAGCTGGAGACCGTGTACAACCGTATTCACGAGCTGCGCATGCGCTTCGAGGTGCTGCGCCGCGATGCCGAGCTGGACTATTACCGGCGTCTGGCCGCTGGGGGCGAGGACCCCGAGGCCCTGCGCCAGGCCCTGGAGGAGGCGTACCAGGGCCTGGAGGAGGATTTCCGCTTCGTGGCCCGGTGCAACGTGGGCGGGGAGTTCATGACCGCCGCGGACAAGGAGCGTCTGGAGCGCATTGCCGGGCGCACCTGGCTGCGCCACTACAGCGACCGTCTTGGCATCTCCGAGGACGAGCTGCGGGGGCGGGGTGAGGCCTCGGAACCGCCCCTGCCGGTGACGGAGCCGCTCCTGGCCGACAAGCCCGAGCATCTGAAACCGCGTTTCAAGGACTATTCCCATCTGCAGGACGCGCAGGGGCGGCCGGTGGAGGCACCGGAACACGAGTACAACCGGGGCGAGCTCTACAACCTCTGCATTTCGCGCGGCACTCTGACGGCCGAGGAGCGGTTCAAGATCAACGAGCACACCCTGAATGGCCTGGAGATGCTGGCGCAGATCCCGTTTCCGGACGGTCTGCGGCGTGTGGTGGAAATCGCCACGGCGCACCACGAGACCCTGGTGGGCACGGGATATCCCCTGCGCAAGAGCAAGGAGCAGCTGTCGGTGGAGGCGCGCATCCTGGCCATTGCGGACATTTTCGAGGCCCTGACGGCCTCGGATCGCCCCTACAAGAAGGCCAAGACCCTTTCGGAATCGCTGCGCATCATGAGCTTCATGCGCAACGACCAGCATATCGACGCGGACCTCTTCGACATCTTTCTGGAGAAGGGTGTCTTCAAACAGTACGCCGCCCAGCACCTGCACCCGGAGCAGGACGACGTGAGCGACATCGCAGGCTATCTGAACGGCACAACCCGCCGTTGAGGCGGCGCAACAACACAGGAGTGGGTCATGGGGATGCTTGAATGGAGCGACGCGCTCAGCGTGGGCGTGGGCGAGATCGACGTGCAGCACCAGGGGCTGGTGGAGATGGTCAACCGGCTCTACGATTCCATGAAGAGCGACTCCGCGGCCGCGGTGCTGCTGGCGACGGTGGAGGAGATGCGCGCCTACGCCGTGGTGCATTTCGACACCGAGGAACGCCTCATGGCGG
>CAZNSV010000379.1:0-3809 GCA_964575775.1 uncultured Desulfovibrionaceae bacterium | reverse complement strand
AAGCAGACGTGGCAGTAGCACAGCGGGCAGGCGTCGCGGCAGGCGTAGCAGCGGATGCAGTCCTTGATGGTGTCCCAGAACTCCGCCCAGCGCTCGTCGGCGGCGAGCTTCTCCCAGGGCGCGGCCACCTTGTCGATGTTGCCGCCGTGGGTGGGCTCGCTTTCCTCGCCGATCAGCTCGTCACAGATGACCGGGTTGCGCTGCACGCAGGTGTAGCAGTTGTCCTTCATGAACTTCTTGCGAGGCAGGGTCTTTTCAAACCCCCTGCCCCTGACCACCAGCTCGTCGCCGGACTCGGTCACCTCGGTGATGACCTGGCCGGGAAACTCGGCCAGGACCTTGCGCCGGTCCAGCATGCCGGGGCTGGCCACCCCGATCACGTAGAGGTTCTCGCGCTGGAGCTGGTTCTCCTTGATGAGCCCCACCAGGTTGCGGCTCACGCAGCCCTGGGCCACCACCGCCATCCGGCCGGGGCGGCGGATGGTGAAGTTGGCCAGGTTGCTGTTGCAGAACCCGCTCCAGGTGAGGTTCTCCGCCTCTTCGGGCGTATAGGCAAAGTAGGGGTAGTCGCGCATCGGCACGCTGCCCTGGGCGTAGCCGATGACCACGTCAACCTTGCCCGCGCTCAGGAGGCGCTTGGCCGCCTCCCGGATTCCCTGGGCGATTGAAGCGTTGTCCATCAGGCCACCTTCCGGATGTCTTTTATCATGTGCTTGGCCGGACCCAGCTCCTTGACCGCTTGGGTCACCGCGGTGACGGTCTTCTGGAACTTCTCGGCCTCGGCCGAGGAGATCCAGGAGAAGTGCAGACGGCCGGGCTCGATGCCCACGTACTCCAGCAGGTTCTTGAGGACGGCGAACCGCCGCCGGGCGAACATGTTGCCAGCTATATAGTGGCAGTCGCCCGGATGTCAGCCGGAGACCCAGACCCCGTCCACTCCCTTGCGGAAGGCCGACAGGATGAACTTGGGGCTCATGCGGCCGGTGCAGGGGATGCGGATGACGTGGATGTTGGGCGGATACTGGAGCCGGCTGACGCCGGCCAGGTCCGCGGCTCCGTAGGAGCACCAGTTGCACAGGAAGGCCGCGATGCGCGGCTGGAACTCGGCTTGCTCACTCATGGGCACACCCCGTATTCCTTACAGCATGGCCTCGATCTGGGCCATTACGTCCTGGGTGGTGAAGCCGCGCAGGTTCGGCGCGCCGGACCGGCAGGAGGCCACGCAGGTGCCGCAGCCCTTGCACAAGGCCTCGTTGACCACGGCCAGGCCCTTGTCGTCCTGGCTGATGGCCTGGTAGGGGCAGACCGTCCAGCACACCCCGCAGCCCACGCACTTCTTCTGCTCGATCCAGGCCACCGTGCCCGGCAGGCTCATCTCCGGGCTGGAAAGCACCGTCACCGCGCGCGCCACCGCGGCCTGGGCCTGGGCCACCGCCTCCTCGATGGGCTTGGGATAGTGGGCCAGCCCCGCCATGAACACGCCGTCGGTGGCGAAATCCACCGGGCGGAGCTTCTGGTGGGCCTCCAGGAACCAGCCGTCCTCGTCCTGGGGCACCTTGAACATCTGGGCCAGGTCGGTGGCCTTGTGGCTGACGATGGCCGTGGCCAGGCCCACCAGGTCGGCCTCGATGACCAGGTCGCGCCCCAGCACGTGGTCGCGCACGGTCACGTTGATCGTCTCGCCGGCCGCCTCCATGCGCGGCTTGTTGGCCAGGTCGTAGCGCACGAACAATACGCCCTTGCTGCGGGCCTCCTTATAGAGCAGCTCGCGCTCGCCGAAGGTGCGCATGTCGCGGTAGAGGATCACCACCTGGCAGTCCGGGTTGCGCTCCTTGAGCCACAGGGCGCTCTCCACCGAGTGCGTGCAGCAGACCTTGGAGCAGTAGGGGCGCTCCGGCTCCCGGCTGCCCACGCACTGCACGAAGACCGCGCTGTTGACCGCCTTGGCGTCCAGCTCCCCGGCCATGATGGCCGCGTCCAGCTCCAGGTGGGTCTTCACCGCCGGATGCTGGCCGTAGAGATACTCCGTGGGCTTGTATTCGCCGGCGCCGGTGGCGATGATCGCCGCGCCGTGCTCGATGACCTCCTCGCCGGCCGGGCCGGCCAGGGTGGTCTTGAAGTTGCCCACGAAGCCGTCCACCGTCTTGATGCTGGCGTCCAGGTGGGTGGTGATGAGCGGATCGGCCATGACCTTGGCCGACAGCTCCTTGAGGTAGGCCTGCACGTCCTCGCCCTGGGCCGTCACCCGGATCAGGCGCGCGTTGCCGCCCAGGGCGTTGTCCCGCTCCACCAGATGGCAGGCGAAGCCCTGCTTGGCCAGCTCCAGGGCCGCGTTCATGCCGGCGATGCCGCCGCCGATGACCAGGGCCGCCGGATTGACCGTCAGCTGGACCTCCTGCAGGGGGTTGAGCAGCGCCGCCTTGGCCACCGCCATACGCACCAGGTCCTTGGCCTTCTCCGTGGCCGCCTCCGGCTCGGCCGCGTGCACCCAGGAGTCCTGGTTGCGGATGTTGGCCATGTCGAAGAGGTACTTGTTCAGGCCGGCGTTGACCAGGGTCTCCTGAAAAAGCGGCTCGTGGGTGCGCGGCGTGCAGGCCGCCACCACCACCCGGTTCAGCCCCTTCTCCTTGATGGTCTGGGCCATCTTGTCCTGGGTGTCCTGGGAGCAGGAGAAAAGGTTGTTCTCCACGAACTCCACGAAGGGCAGCGTCGAGGCGTACTCGACCACAGACTTCACGTCCACCACGCTGGCGATGTTGATGCCGCAGGAGCAGACGAAGACGCCCACCCGCGGGGTCTCGCCGCGCACGTCGGTGGCCGCCGGAGTTTCCTTGACCTTGGCCAGCGAGCCGCGGGCCGCGCTCAGGTTGCCCGCCGCCGCGCAGGCCGCGGCCGAGGCCTCCACCACCGAGATGGGGATGTCCTTGGGGCCGGCCAACGCGCCGCAGGCGTAGATGCCCGGACGGCTGGTGGCCACCGGCGTGAACGAGCCGGTCTGCATGAAGCGGCTGGCCTTGAGCTCCACCCCCATGCGCCGGGCCAGCTCCACCGTGCTCTCGGAAACCTCCAGGCCGTGGGAGAGCACCACCATGTCGAAGACCTCTTCCCTGGCCTGGCCGTCCTCGGTGGCGTACTCGATGGTCAGCGACTTGTCGGGCAACTCGCCGATGGAGTGGATGCGGCTGCGGATGAAGCGCACCCCCGCGCCCTTGGCGTTTTCGAGATAGCGCTCGAAGTCCTTGCCGAAGGTGCGCATGTCCATGTAGAAGATGGCCGCGTCCATCCCGTGGTGGCTGTGCTCCTTGGCGATCACCGCCTCCTTGATGGCGTACATGCAGCACACCGAGGAGCAGTAGCCGTGGTCGCAGGTGTGCACGTCCCGGCTGCCCACGCACTGGATCCAGGCGACCTTCTTGGGCTCCTTCTCGTCGCTGGGCCGCACCAGGTGGCCCATCCAGGGGCCGCTGGCGGCCAGGATGCGCTCGAACTCCAACGCCGTGACCACGTTGCTGAACTGGCTGTACTGGTATTGGACGTAGACCGAGGGGTCGAAGGGCTTGAAGCCCGACGACAGGATGACCGAGCCCACCTTGACCTCGCGGGTGGTCTCCACGTCGTCGTAGTTGACCGCGCCGGTGGGGCACTGCTTCTCGCAGTTGCCGCACTTGCCCTTGGTCAGCCGGATGCAGTTGGCCGCGTCGATGCCGTATTTGAGCGGCACCGCCTGGGCGTACTGCACGTAGATGGCCTTGCGCTTGTCCAGGCCGGCGTTGTATTCGCTATCGACTTTCTTGGGGCATTTGGGCGTG
>CAZNSV010000378.1:0-3818 GCA_964575775.1 uncultured Desulfovibrionaceae bacterium | reverse complement strand
GTGTTGTCCACGTAGAGGCGGCCGGAGAGCCCTTCCTGACTGTCGTTGAGCCAGAGCAGGTTGCCGGCAAAGCGCTCCTCCAGATAGGCCGTGACCAGGGCGCGCATGACCTCGGGGCCCCGGCTGCGGCCGCAGACCTTGATGCCGTCCACCAGGGGCGCGTAGGCCCGCTGGTCCTCGGGGCGGATGAAGGGCGCGGTGAAGAGCAGTTCGGGTTTTTCGAAAAAGAGCCGGGTGCAGCCGCGCTCCCGGTTGAGGGAGAGTTGCGGCGCGGCGAGCCCCTGCAGGCCGGACAGGGCCAGGTGGGCGTCGTGGGCCTGTTTGAAGGGGCAATGGGGCAGGCAGCCCTCGTTGGCCAGCAGCACCAGTTGCAGTTCGGACAGGCGCTCGCGCAGGGTCTGCCCCAGGCGCTCCAACTCGGGCAGGCGGCGGTTCAGCTCGCGGTCGAGATTGAGCTTGCGGGGTTGACGGAAGCGGGTCTGGGCGATGTACTCCAGGTGCCAGAAGATCTTGCCGGGATTGTCCAGGCCGCAGTTCACGCCGGGCACGGCCTCCAGGGCGCCGCAGAGTCCGGGCGCGGCGTCGGACAGGGCCTGGAGCAGGTAGTGGTCGCAATAGATCAGCCCGGTGAGCTGCCCGGCTTCGAGCAGGGTCTCGAGGGCGGCGAGCAGCGGCCCCAGGAACTCCGGCGCGCCGTAGGCCTCGGGCGCGTGGAAGCGGCTGTTGATCAGGGCGTACTTGCGCGGGCCGGGGCAGAGGGCCAGGAGCTCGGCCAGGCGCCGTGGCGTCAGGGTCAGCTCCCGGGGGCGGGCGTCCGGGACCTGGGGCAGGAAGAGCGGCACGTGCAGGGCCAGGAGGCGCGCCTGATGCGCGGCCAGGAACTCCAGATAGGCCGCGTCCGGCAGAAAGGGTACGTCCAACGGCAGGGGAGGTGGAAGGGGC
The DNA here is from genome assembly GCA_964575775.1 of uncultured Desulfovibrionaceae bacterium. Taxonomy (GTDB): domain Bacteria; phylum Desulfobacterota; class Desulfovibrionia; order Desulfovibrionales; family Desulfovibrionaceae; genus CAZFCK01. Next base: position 2,876 of record CAZNSV010000378.1, on the reverse strand, counting down.
GCCCTGCCCCTGTCCGGGCTCACGTGCCCCCCAGTGTTGTGGGGCACACGGTGAGGGCGAAATGTTCGTCCAGGTGCTGCAGCAGCACGTTGTAGAGCCCGGCGTATTCCATGGGCTCGCCGAACAGGGCCAGGCGCTGCCGCTTGAAGGCCTCCTGGGACACGGCCTGGGGAAAGGCCTTGGCCAGGGTCATGGCCAGGCGCTCGGCCAGGAGATAGCCCTCCACCCCGGCCCGGAAATCCTGCAGGGCCAAGGCCAGGGGCGCGCGGTGCCGGTCCAGGTAGGCGGCGGCCTCGGCCGTGGGGGGCAGGGCCAGGGTCTGGCAGAGCAGGGAGCGCAGGTTGTTCAGGGCCGCGCCGGGGATGCCCGCCCGCCAGCCCAGGAGCCAGGGGTTGCGGGCAAAGAGCAGGAAGTGCTCCCGCCCGAGTTGGAGCAGGGCCTCCAGGGCGGCTTGGGCCTCCAGGAGCAGGGGGTCCTGCTGCACCTGGGGCAGGGCGTCCAGGTCCCAGGCCGGGACCAGGCTCTGTTCCGGCGTGAGCGCTGGGGCAGAGTCAGCAAGGAAACTGCCCAGGATGTGGGCCAGCCAGCGGTTGGCGTCAGGCGATTGCGGGGTCTCCAGGTGGGCGTAGCTCAGGACGTAGCGCCCCTCGCCGCATTGGCCGCTGACGATGCAGGGCTGCCCCTGCAGGGTGGCGGGCTTGAGGGTCACGTCGTAGAGGGCTTCCCAGTCCGAGAGGGTGCCCGCGGGCAGGGAGTCCAGGGGCAGGTCCGCCACCCAGAAGTCGCGCCCGGGCGTGGCGTAGGTGGCCAGCACGGTGACGGGGCTGTCATGCTCCATGGCGAAGCGGGCGGGCCACCACACGGGCAACAGCGGCTGCAGGGGCAGGTCCGGGGGCGTGAGGGGGTGGGGGCTCAGGGGCGTGGTGCGGATGTGCCCGCTGACCAGGTGCAGCATGCGGTCCTTGAGTGCGGCCCGCTGCCAGGGGCAGAGGCGCAGGCCGTGGGTGCCGGAGAGTCCCAGTCCGGAACCGCCGCAAAAGCCCACGTAGGCGCCCCCGTTGTGGATGTAGTCCCGCACGGCCTGCATGCCGGATTCGCCCAGGACCCGGGCCTTGCGCCTGGCCACGCCGCCGGGTACCACCAGGGCGGCGGGCGGCTTGCGGGAAAGCAGACCTTGCGCTATTTCTTGCGCCCGCACCAGCCGATGCGGCAGGCCCATGGCCCGCAGGGCGCGCCAGGCCAGGAGCCCCCAGATGTGGGATTCGTCCCAGAGAATGTACAGGCTTGACATGATTCAGGCACCCGCTAGTCTGCGCCGCAGTGATCCGACGGTAACGGCCCAGGCTAACAGCCTCGCCCCGCGCATGCAAGCGGGCAGGCCGCAGCGGCGGATCGTGCCGTAACCCACAAGGTCCGGGCAGGGGCGTTGCCTACCGTCCCGGGCTTTGAGCCGCTCAACCCACCGGAGAAACACCCGCATGTCCCGAACCGAATTGCCCAAGGGATACGAGCCCAAGGATGTGGAAGAACGCTGGCGCCGTTTCTGGGATGAACGGGGCTCCTTCACCCCGGACCTGGACGCGCCGGGCGAGCCCTACGCCATCGTCATTCCGCCCCCCAACGTCACGGGCTCCCTGCACATGGGGCATGCCCTGAACATCACCCTGCAGGACATCCTGTGCCGCTTCCACCGCCAGAAGGGGCACCGCGTGCTCTGGGTTCCGGGCATGGACCACGCCGGCATCGCCACCCAGAACGTGGTGGAACGCAAGCTGGCCGCCGAGGAAAAACTCTCGCGCCACGACCTGGGCCGCGAGGCCTTCGTGGAGCGCGTCTGGCAGTGGAAGGAAGAATACGGGGGGCGCATCCTCAACCAGATTCGCGGCCTGGGCGCCTCGGTGGACTGGACCCGGCAGCGCTTCACCCTGGACGAGGGGCTCTCCCGGGCCGTGCGCCAGGTCTTCGTGCGGCTCTACGAGGAAAAGCTCATCTACAAGGGCGAGTACATCATCAACTGGTGCAACCGCTGCCACACCGCCCTGGCCGACGACGAGGTGGAGCACGCCCACCGCAAGAGCAAGATCTACCATCTGCGCTATCCCCTGGAGCGCCCCATCAATGGACTGGACAGCGTGGTGGTGGCCACCACCCGGCCGGAAACCATGCTGGGCGACACGGCCGTGGCCGTGCATCCCGAGGACGAGCGCTACACCGGCCTCATCGGCGCCTACGTGGTGCTGCCCCTGGTGGGGCGGCGCATCGTGGTCATCGGTGACAACTACGTGGAGCGCGAGTTCGGCACCGGCTGCCTCAAGGTCACCCCGGCCCACGACATGAACGACTGGGAGCTGGGGCGCAAGCACGAGTTGGAAATCGTCTCGGTCATCGACGAGGAAGGGCGCATGAACGAGCTGGCCGGCCCCCGGTACCAGGGGCTGACCAAGGAGGAGTGCCGCGAGCGCGTGGTGGCGGACCTGGAGGCCCAGGGGCTGCTGGTGGCCGTGGAGGACTACGAACACAACGTGGGGCAGTGCTACCGCTGCAAGAGCGTCATCGAGCCCCACGTCTCCACCCAGTGGTTCGTGGCCGTGAAGCCCCTGGCCGAGAAGGCCCGGGCCGCCGTGCCGGACCAGACGCAGATCTTTCCCGAGACCTGGGCCAAGACCTACTACCAGTGGCTGGACAACATCCGCGACTGGTGCATCTCCCGCCAACTCTGGTGGGGGCACCGCATTCCGGCCTGGACCTGCGCCGACTGCAACGAAATCGTGGTGGCCCTGGATGACCCCACCCACTGCACCAAGTGCGGTTCCTCCAACCTGAGCCAGGACGAGGACGTGCTGGACACCTGGTTCTCCTCGGCCCTGTGGCCGTTC